>CAMDBH010000009.1 GCA_945889325.1 Klebsiella pneumoniae | reverse complement strand
CAGAAAATACTTTTAATAATTCAGCGATTGTGTTCCAAACCGTGCGCCCCAATGTCCGCAGATCACCGGTTGGCGGTAACCAGGGCTGATAAAGTTGAGAATATCTCTCAAAGTGTCAGATGGTTACCGTTCTTGCGATCGCCCTGCCAACAGGTTCGCCAATCCTTGACGTCACCCGCTGAAATGACTAGGTTGAAAGGCGATCGGCCCGCGCAGGATTTCAGCCAATGCATTGCCCAGGTGTGAAAAATAATTGGCGGATCTCCCTCAAAGTGTTTGTGACCGTTGCGCTGTTTGCGCAGTTGACCGGCTGCGATTTTTTGGAAACTGGCACAGGTGGTGACGCCGATGGCGCAGGCGACGGCCAAAATGACATCGACGCTGGTCCGCAACCGACGGTACGCGTTGGCGGAACCAACGATTCAGGCGACGGCTTTCTCGACTGGGCGCCTGGCGATGCCCACCCGAACATCATTCGCGGGCCCCAAGGGGGCCAACACATCTGGATCGCGGCGCGGATGCAGAATCTGTGGCCCAAGAAAATGCGCATGTCGATCGAGCTGTTCGACAACGACACCGGCGTGTTGGTGAAGCCAGGAAAGGTTGAAATTACAATTACTTTCAAAGAGGAAGGCGATTGGCTGGCGTACTCGGGGATGCCGGCGTTTGTCAAAGAGCCGTGCAAAGTCAAAGAGCACAAACTGCGCGCGCACTTGACGCTGAACGATTTGTACGGGGTGACCACCAGTATCGATGCGTTCATTACGCCGAAATGGGATGGCTATTGCGCGCCCTAAATCTATAGGATCACTAGCTATTTCCCCGTCGGCGTCGCGGCTTGCGGCAGGCCATTGGCGTGCGCGTCGAGCCATAGGGCAATGTCGGCTTTGACTTCCGCTTTTTCCGGCTCGTGCAGCAGATCGTGAAACATGCCGCCATAGATCTTCAGGGTCTTGTCCTTGGATTTGGCCTTGGCAATTAATCCCTTACTGCCGTCCGGGTTAGTGATTTCATCCTTGTCGCCGTGCATGACCAGCAGCGGCAGCGCCATTTCGCCCTGCCGTTCCTGAATGCTCGCAAGGGCTTTGAGCAACTCCGCCGCAGTTCTGGCGGCACCCTTAGGTTGATACACCAGCGGGTCGGCGCGCATATCGGCGATCACTTTGGGATCACGACTGAATTTCTCCTCATCCAAACCAAAAACCGCGGCGCCGGGAAATAGCGCGCTCATGAATTTGGTCACGCCGATCAAAAAGCCCGACACGTCGTCGGTGATCTTCAAGGCCGGGGCGCTAAGGACAAGACCCTGTAATTGCGTCTGATTGTCCAGACTGTACAAGGTCGCGATGGCGCCGCCCATGCTGTGACCCATCAGAAACACGGGCAGCCCCGGGTCTTCGGCACGGACCAGGCGAAACAACGTCCCAAGATCGGTGAGGTATTCGTCAAAGACGTCGATACGCACGCGCTCGCCGCCCGACCGACCGTGGCCGCGCAAATCGGCTGCGTGCACGATAAACCCTTGCAACGCCAACATTTCCGCTAGCGACGCGTAGCGCGCGCCGTGATCTTTCAGGCCGTGCACAAGCACCAGCACGCCCTTGGGCTTGGCGACCGGACGCCAGACTTGCCGAAACAACCTCAGCCCATCGGCGGCGCGGAAGTTGGCCTCGCCGTGTAGGACTTTGGGGTTGTCACTGACCGGCGTTGGCTTGAGTTCGTCGCTTTTGGCGCCTTCCGGCAAAGGGGGCGCGGCGCTGCAAGCGCCTAAAACCACAAGGATGATCGGAGCCAGCCGCCGAGCAATGCTGACGCTGGTGACACAATGGAGCAAAGACATGGGCAAAAGTTCCCGCGCGGCATGAACGCCGCAAAAAAAGACACAAATTACAACATTTTACTGGGCACTTGGGCCATGGCGTGTTCGGTGAGCGCGGTGATGGTCAAACTCGGGTTGACGCCCAAATTCGCGGGCATCATCGAGCCGTCGCAAACGTACAAGCCGCGGTAACCATACACCCGATTGCCGCCGTCGATCACGCCTTTGCCGGGCGGACCGATGGCACAGCCGCCCAAAATGTGCGCCGTGGTCGGGATATCAAGCACGACTTCATTGATGCTGCTCATCGGAATACCTTGAATTTTCTGGGCAACACGCCGCGCCACCTCGTTGCCGATCGGAATATAGGTCGGATTGGGCGGCTGACCGGCTGGCCTCTCGGTGCGCAACGCCATGGTCCAAGGCAACCAGCGCGAACGTTTCCACTTTGCAGTCAAGCTGTTGTCGAGCGTTTGCATGACCAACAAAATGATGCCGCTCTGCGCCCAACCAAAGGGCCACAGGCTGCGCAAGAATTGCAGCGGATGGGTCAAACAAGTCCAAAACCAGCGAATCGCGCGGGGAATTTTGCCGCCGCCGTCGGTCAGCAAGGTGGCCAGCAAGCTCAGCGCATCGTGGCCTTTGCCGTAGCGCACGACCTCAATGTGCGTGTGATCGTCAAAATGCGCCCCGCTGGTGATCGCCACGCCCTTGGAATAGTCGACGTCGCCCTTGCCGGCCATCGCGCCGACAATCGCCTCACTATTCGTTCGCAGTTTTTGACCCAGCGTTTCAGGCAGATGCGCCAGATCGCCGCTTTGACGGCTGCGCATCAGCAACGGCAGTGTTCCCAGCACGCCGGCCGCGCAAACGACGTTGCGCGCGCGAAGGTTCTGTGTCGTGCCAAAAAGTCTCGCCAACCGATTGACAGAAGGGCGCAATTGCACTTCGTAGCCTTGTTCACCTTTCTGCTCGGCACCGCCGATGCATCGGATCACCACCGCTTGTTGCTCAGCGACGACGGTGACGCCCAACTGCTCGGCCAGATAAAGGTAATTCTTGTCCAGTGTGTTCTTGGCGCCGTGCTTGCAACCCGTCATGCACGCGCCGCATTGGATGCAGCCGGTGCGCGCAGGCCCTTTGCCTTCAAAATACGGATCTGCAACTGTGACGCCGGGCTGGCCAAAATAGACGCCGACGTCGGTGGCGTGGACCTTGTCGCCGCGGCCCATTTCATCGGCGACCTGTTGCAAAACCCGATCAGCCGGGCCCATCACGGGATTGGGCACGGCGCCTAACATCCGCCGCGCCATCCGATAATGCGGCTGCAGGACCGTCTGCCAATCGGCCATATCGGCCCACTGCGGATCGCGGTAAAACGGCGAAGGCGGCACCAACAACGTGTTGGCATAAACGAGGCTGCCGCCGCCAACTCCGCTGCCGGACAAGACAAAAACGTCATCGAGCAGCGACATCGTCATGATGCCGGTGCAGCCCAAGCTCGGTGCCCACATGGAGCGAAAGACATTCCAATTGGTTTTGGGAAATTTGCCACCGGGCCAACGCTTGCCGCGTTCAACTACAATGACTTTATAGCCTTTTTCTGCCAAACGCAGCGCCGACACCGAGCCGCCGAAGCCCGAACCGATGATCAGGAAGTCGCAATCGAATGCCTCAGGTGTCATGCAGCTTTTATCCTGCGTTTACATAGGCTTGAGTTTGTAGAATAGAGTGCCCAAACTATCCTGTTGCTTCAGTTCACCCTTAACAGTGCGAAGTTCTGTGACAAACTCGGTCGCCGACATCGTTTTTGTCATCATCGAGCCCATCGGATTGCCTTTGGCGTCGTGGATTTGCAGCAGCACGGTGTCGCTGTCGCGGAGGTTGATGGTGCAGTTGGTCGTCCAGATCGGCTCCAACGTACTTTTCACCGTTTCGCTTTTGCACAACACTTTGGTGCCCACAGCGATAATTGCATACGGATCAGGTAGTTCTGGATTGGGGTGCCACGGTTTGCCATCGTCGCCATAGGTTTCCAAGTGACCTTTGACAAAAGTGAACGAAAAATAGCCCGAAAGCGCCGGTTGGCAGCCGGTGCTGTAGCAAAGTTCGCTCGCCGCGCATTCTGAATCCACTTTGCAGCTTTTGACCGGATCGGCAGCGGTTGGGGCGGCGGCGGTGGCGCAGGCAGTTAGGAACCAAACAGAAAAAAGCAGCAGCACACGGCACATGGACATTTCCTTCGCGGCAGGACCGCCAACACACGCTAGCGCATTTTAGTGGTGAGCGCTACGCTGGGACAACAACGCGGATATCTCCGCAACGATTGCCGACAAATGCTGATTCCTTCTATAGATTTGCTTGGCGGCAAAGCCGTGCAACTGCGGCGCGGCAATCCCGATGACTGCGCGATTACTGTCGACGATCCCCTGGCGTTGGCCGAAAAATTCGCGCGCTACGGCGAAATTGCCGTCATCGATCTGGATGCAGCGCTCGGCCGCGGCGACAACATGGCCGTCATCGAAGCGATCACCGGACGTTTTGAGGCGCGGGTCGGCGGCGGCATTCGCGATCACGCCCGCGCCGATCGCCTGCTGCGTGCGGGTGCGAAAAAGCTGATCATCGGCACGCAGGCGACGCCGGAATTTCTCAGCAAATATCCGCGAGAAGCCCTGATCGTGGCCTTGGACAGCAAAAAAGGCAAAGTTGTCACGCAGGGTTGGACGCACGCGACTGTGGACACGCCCGTCGAGCGCGCGAAGGCACTTGCGCATTATTGCAGCGAATTCCTGTTCACGGTGGTCGATCGCGAAGGCATGATGGGCGGCACCGATTTGGCCGCGATCGCCGAAGTGGTCGCCGCTACGAAAAATCACGTCGTCGCCGCAGGTGGCATCACAACGCTGCAAGAAATCGCCGAAATCGATCGCATGGGCGCGTCGTGTCAACTGGGCATGGCCATCTACACCGGCACTTTGTCCTTGACCGACGCGTATTTACAGCGGCTGGACTGGCAAAAAGTCGGCGATTTGATGCCAGTGGTCGTGCAGGACGTCGGCGGTCAGGTGCTGATGTTCGCGTACGCCAATCGCCAAGCCGTTGAACAAACGCTTGAAACGGGGCGAGCCGTGTATTGGTCGCGCAGCCGCGGCGCGTTGTGGCGCAAGGGCGATACTTCGGGGCATACCCAGAAAGTCATGGAAGTTCGCTGGGATTGCGACCGCGACTGCTTGCTCTATCGGGTTGAGCAAACGGGGCAGGCCTGCCATTTGCCGCAGCAGAGTTGTTTTGGCGACCAATTGTTCAACTTGCAGCACTTGCAAAACATTTTGCGCGATAGGCAAACCAATGCCGATGCTGGTTCGTTCGTAGCCAAACTGATGAACGATGACGCGCTGTTGCACAGCAAGATTGTCGAGGAAGCGCAAGAACTGGTGCAGGCCAAAAGCGATCGCGAAATTGTGTGGGAAGCGGCTGACGTGCTGTTCTTTGTGCTGACGTTGCTGACCAAACACGGCCTGACGCTGCAACAAGTTGAAAAGGAACTGCGCGGTCGGCACGGTCGCCGCCGGCAGTAGGCCCATTTCCGCGAAATATTTGTTAAGCTACCGCCGCGGCCATCCCACAACCCGCCCGAGTCCGACCATGAAGCTGACCGCCTATTTCTTCATTTTCAGCGTGTTGTGTGCCTGCAGCACGCCCGCCACCGGTGGTGATGCCGCGGCGCCGGACAGCAAGGGCTCGTCCGATACCGGCAAAATCAGCGATGTCGTCAAAGAAGCTGTGAGCGATCCCGACCAAATCGGCGACGCGGCGGCTGACCCTGATACGGTCGCGGCAAACGGCGAAATCAGCAGCGATGCCATCAAGTTGTGCGACACCGCGTTTAGCTGTTACGAGGGCGAAATCGGCTGCATCAACACCAAAACTTCCAAATATTGCGTCAATTGCGCGTGGCAAGTCGGCAAGGAATGTGCGGAAAATGAAACCTGCAACGCCGGAAAGTGCCTGCTCAATATCAGTTGCACGCCTAAAACCATCAAGGGCTGCACGGGTTACGCCACGCAAGAAGTCTGCAACGCCGCCGGCAACGAATGGGTCGAGGAAAAATGCCCCGGCGTTCAGCAATGCGCCGCGGGCAAATGCCGCGACGTCGTGTGCACGCCGGGCTTTGGTCAATGCGTCAACAACAATGAAATCAAAACGTGTTTGGAAGATGGCAGCGGTTTTACCGAACCGACTTCCTGCAAGTCCAGTGCCACCTGTTTGGGCGGCAAGTGCCTGAGTTTATGTGAATCCAATATCAAAGTGACGTCCAACGTCGGTTGCGAATATTGGAGTGTGGACTTGGACAATTCGCCGGACACATTTTCGGCGATGGTCAACAAGCAGGGCCTGACGCCGGACATGATTCCGCACAGTATTATTATTTCAAATCCAGGGCTTATGGATGCTGAGCTGACGTTTGAGGTAATGGCCAGCTGTCCAAACGGCGCGCAATGCTCGCCGGTGTCAACTTGCGGCGGCAAGAAAACTGTTTGTGAAACGCCGGGCAAGCTTTACGCGCTGCCGACGGCGGACAAAATCGTCAAAGCCGGTGACACGCGCGAGTTCAAAATGCCGGTGATGAACATCGACGGTTCGGGCATTTCGCCCAAAGCGATTCACGTCAAGTCGACGCAACCCGTTGTGGCTTTTCAGTTTAATCCTTTTGACTCCGAGGGGGCAGCTTCCAACGACGGTTCGCTTTTGCTGCCGGTCAACGCGCTGGGCAAGGTTTATTACTCGATCAATCAGACTTCAACGCCGGATGACGCCGTCATGATGGGGATAACCCAAGGCGCGTATGTGACCGTGGTCGCGGTTTCGCCCGGGACCACGCAGGTGCAGGTGGTTCCCCGCGGCATCATCAAGGCCAACCCAGCCAAGGGCGTGGCGGGTGCCAACGGGCAAAATCTGCAAAAGGGCCAGACTTATACCTTTACGCTCAAGCAGTACGACGTGCTGAACTTGGGCGACGGCACCAAGTTCGCGGACGCCATCAGCGGCGCAACCACGCTGACTGGCACGCGAATTGAAGGCGACAAGCCGTTGGCTGTGTTCAGTGGCCATGAAGAAAGCGTCATCGGCCCGGACGACAAGCCCAAAGGCAACGGAACCGATGGTGGCGATGGTTGTTGCGCCGAGCATTTGGAAGAGCAGATGATGCCGGTCGAAGCCTGGGGAAATGCTGCATTTTGTGTGAAATCCAAGCCGCGCGGCAGCGACGTGGATGAATGGATCGTCGTCGCGGGAGAGGACAACTTGACGTTGACCACAGTGCCCAGCATCAAAGGCGCCGACGGAATTGTGCTTAAATCCCATGGCGACAGCGTGCGCTTTCAGACCAACCAGAGCTTTTTCCTCAGCGCCAAGGGCGGTGCCGCGGGCAAGATTCAAGTGGCGCAATTCCTGATCAGCGCCGGCTATACCGATGACAACGTTGGCGATCCTTCCATGGCAATCGTGCCGCCCAGCAGTCAGTACCGCAACGACTATGTGATTCGCACGGCCGACGGCTACGGCAAGAACTGGACCACGGTCGTTCGACCCAAAGGCCTTGAGATCAAGGTAGATGGCGCGATTATCCTCGACAGCGAATTCAGTAGTTTTGGCGATGGCACTTGGCAATTCGCTTACCACGAAGTCGGCAAGGGCACACATGTCTTTGAAAGCAAAAGCAATTTTGGTCTGATGGTTTACGGCTATGGCAACAAGACCGCCTACAGCTATCCCGGCGGCATGAATCTGAAATGAGAGCGTGTGAAAAATCAATTTTTCACGCTCTCGATTGGGGTCTGGTATTGGCAATTTCTGCCAATCGACCCAAAGTGGGCTCGGATTCAAATTTCTGGTTCCAGTAATATCATTATCTTACGGAGCATCCATGCAGAAACTGCTAATACCTGACCCGGCTCAGAAGCTGTGAAATGAATATTTCACAGCCTCTGAGCTTGATGCAGATCGTCGACAAGCTGCCGCCGTGGCAAGCCGCGCAAAGTACGGCTGATCCACAGAAAGTCGCGCAAATTTTGGCGGATGTGCGGGCGCGGGGCGACGCGGCGGTGCACGACTGGACGCGCGAACTCGACGGCGTCGATGCGCCGCAACTGACTGTGCCGCCAGCCATTATGCAGCAAGCGTGGCAGTCTGTTCCCGCAGCCGACCAACGCGCACTTGAGCACGCCGCGCGCAACATCCGCGCCTTTGCGGACGCGCAGTTGCAGCGCATGCAAGCGTTTGAACTGGAAATTGAGCCCGGCTTTTTTGTCGGTCAGCGGTTACAACCCATTGAAAAGGTAGCGTGTTATGTGCCGGGCGGCCGCTATCCGCTTCCCTCGACCGTGCTCATGACGGCGTTGGTCGCCATTGCTTCAGGCGTGGAGGACGTGGTGATCTTGACGCCGCCGGACCGGACGAATCCGCAAAATGCTTGGCCAAATCGCTATATTCTCGCGGCGGCGCACTTGGCAGGCGTGCGCGCTGTGTACGTCGTCGGCGGGGTGCAAGCCGTCGCTGCGGCCGCATATGGTACTGAAACAATAGATAAAGTTGACTTGATCGTCGGCCCGGGCAACGCATGGGTGACAGAAGCCAAACGCCAAGTCTACGGCGCCGTCGGGATCGACGCGTTGGCCGGGCCGTCAGAGGTGATGATCCTGTGCGACGCATCATCGGATGTCCGCAGAGTTGCAGCCGATCTGCTGGCGCAGGCCGAACACGACCCAGACGCGATAGCCATTGCCGTGACCGACGACGCTGCGTTTGCCGCCGCGCTTGCCGCCGAGGTCGCGACACAACTGCCTGAGTTGTCTACAAAAAATGTCGCAACGGCATCGATCGCGTCGCACGGCCGAATTGCCGTCGTCGCAGATCGGGCGGCGATGGTGGCGCTCGCCAACGAGCGCGCCCCGGAACATTTGGAAATCCACACCGCCGACTCCGCGGCACTCGCCGCGCAATGTCAGCATTTTGGCGGGCTATTTGTCGGTGGCGATGCGGCGGAAGTCTTTGGCGATTACTGCGCCGGTCCCAGCCACGTTTTGCCGACCGGTCGGGCAGGGCGCTATACAGGGGGACTTGGCGCGCAAACGTTTGTGCGCATCCTGACCACCCAGCGAGCCGATCCACAGTCCTCAGCCGCACTTGCAGCGACTGCGGCGCAACTGGCCCGCATCGAAGGCTTGTCAGGTCATGCTTTTGCGGCGGAGTTGCGCAAAACTTGAGATATAGCAACTAGAGTTTTGTAAAACGAACCGAACAGGCTATCGTCGCACAGGCGCGCACCGCGTCAAATAAACAGTCATTTGCAAAAACTGTCTATTTATCGGCGCAACAGGCGTCCCAACCACCTTTGCAGCTTTCAGCGGTCAAGCGCGCGGCCTCAGGGGCTTTGCCATCCGCCCGCAACTTTTCAGCGCGCAGGCATTTCAACTCGGCGACCAACGGGTGATCTTCCGGCAGTTTTGTCAGCAATTCCGCGATCGCAGCGTGATACGGCCCGTCGTATCCTGCGGCTCGCTGTGCCATCGCCAAGTACAATTTGGGGTGCGGATCTTCGGGATTCATGCGGATCACAGATTCAAAAAGCTCCACGGCTTTTTCAGGCTTACCTGTTTGCGTCAGCATAGTTGCCAGCCAGGACGTCAGCAATTCGTTCGGCGGCGCCAGCTTGACGGCCAATTCAGCCTGCTGCTGCGCCCGCCCCAGATCGCCGCTCTGCAGCCGCTCCACCGACGCCATGTACGCGCGCAGCGCCGCGCTCGGGATGACCATAAAGCCTTCCGGCGGACAGGGGTTACCGCACTTTTGCGGATTTGTGTACCAAGTGTGGTTTTCGACTTCACCCGGACAATGCAGCGTCCATTCTTCATGCGGCGTCTTGCTCAGTCCCGGATACTGCCGCCGCTGCGCCACCGCTAATGCTCCGGAAGGACAGAGCAATCGCCCAAAATACATCGCGCCGGCGCTGGTGACACCCCACTCGACAGGGACGGCAAGGGTAGTGCCATAGCCAGCTGGTGGGTGCTGGGCGCGGCACGTTTCCACCGTAAGTCCGCGGGCTGATGGGCATAAGCCGTGCTCGTCGTTTGGCGATGGTCCCGTCGGCGGCTCCCCAGTGGGCGGCGCGACCTGAGTGGCCGAACTGCACCCGAACCAAAGCGAAAAGGGCAGCACAAGCATCGCGAAATTTCTGTGCAACATTGCTGTGATCCTCCGCAATCGCCGCTAGATATTTTTTTCCCAATGGTGGAACTACTGTCGCCTCAGTGTGCGCGCAGCGGGCAAGGGTGGCAAGCAGCGTTGCGACGGCAAAATCCACCCCTGATTTCAGCTGGGCAGTTGCGGTGCGCTTTTTCACAAAATGCCACTTGCGCAAGCGCGCGGCCTAACGCACGATGAAGGATTGCGCGCTGCCCTGCGCTTCCACGGCCAAAAGGATGATCTTATGAGTTTTGCACAGTTCCAACGCGCGATTTGGCTCGGCCTCCTGCTTGTCGCGGCCGCATGCTCGCCGAGCACGACAGCGCCACCCGCAAGCGCGCTCAACCACGAAAAAGAGCCGTGCCTTAACGGCTCGACTGAGCTCGATTGCAAAGCCAACGCCGTGATACGACAGATAGATTCAAACAAAGACTACCCCAGCAGCGGCACGATCGACGTCCAGACCGGCGACATGAAAGCAGGCGCGACGGTCAAGATTGACTTTGCCGTTTTGAACACAATCTCCGTGGCGACGGCGTCGGCGTTTCGCATCAACTCGCTCAGCTTAACGGCCGAATCAGACCCGGGTTTCCAATGTTTTGACGGCACAGGCACCATCCGCTGCAGCGACATGGACGGCAAATGGAAGCGCGTGGTGCCGGCCGGCGCCCAAGCGAACGGCACGGTCGACAAAGAGACCTTTCGCATCCAATACACGCAGAAGATCGCGGATGACAAGACCATTCACAACGCCAAACTATGCATCGACGCCACGGGCGATCCAGCGTTCCCCTATGCGCCGCCCGTTTGCATCAAATTCGGCACGATTTCAGGCAAACCCAAGATCTTGGTCCCAGCCGAAGTCAAGTTCGGCTACGTCAAGGCCGGCAAGACATCGGATCCCCAAGTGTTGCAGATCACCAACAAGGGCTCGGCACCATTGACGATTTCTAAAATGTTCCTCGAAGGTGACAAAGGTTTTGGCGTGCTGTTGCCCAAGGAAACCGCGCAACATTTTGGCGGGTCGATTCAGGCGTTCACCGTCGCTGATCTGACGATCGCTACTGGCGAACACGTCGACGTCATGGTGACTTTTGCCGCCATCGACGAAGTAAAGCGCACTGGCGTGCTGCACATTTTTTCCAACGATTTGTCGGTGGCGACTTCGACCGATGTGAAATTGGAGGCCAATTCAGAGGTGCCGTGCATCAAGGTACTGCCGCCGATTGTCGATTTTGGCGCGGCGTTGATCGGCAACCAGGTCGATCGCAAAATTACCTTGCAAAATTGCGGCTCTTTGACATTGTCGATCAGCAACATTGCCTTCAAACCAGGCGGTTCCAATTTGTTCGCTCTGAGCTTTCCCAACGATACCACGCCGACTGTCGCCAAACCGGTCGTGTTACTCCAGAACAAAAGCCTTGAATTCATGGGGCATTACACACCGGACCAAGTCAGTCCCCTCGATCCCTCGACCAAGAATCCAACGCCCGACATGGCCGATCTGATTGTCACCTCCAATTCCGAAGATAAAAACGTGCACTTACAAGGTGTTTGCGTCAAAGCGATTTGTCCAGAGGCCAAAATCGTCATCAAAGAAGGCGAGGAAGTCGTTCCGCAAACCAATCTGCACTTGAGCGGCGAACAATCCAAAGGCAAAGGCACGGCTTCAATCGCCAAATACCAATGGAGTATCAAGAACAAACCGATCGGTGCCGCGGGCTTGAAATTCTTGCCCAACGATTTTTCTCCAGCGCCCAACTTGTTGCTCAACGCCGCCGGCCCGTACACGATCTGCCTCAACGTCACGGATTCTACAGGACTTGAGTCCAATTCCTGCCAAGAAACCTGTTCAGACGTCATTGTAGTGCCAAGCGACTGTTTACACGTAGAATTATTGTGGCACACCCCCGGCGACAAGGACGAAACGGACGACTTCGGCGCCGACCTCGACCTGCACGTCGCCCATTCCCTCGCGGGCGGCGCCGACACCGACTGCGACGGCAAGCCAGACCCATGGTTTGACGCCTCTTTTGACTGCTTCTGGTTTGACGGCAAACCGCAATGGGGCAGTGCCGCGGCATCCGTCAAAGACGATCCCGATCTAGCTTTGGACGACACCGATGGCGCCGGCCCAGAAAACATCAATCTGCCACAACCGCAAGGCACCCAAGTGGAACCGACACAGTATCCAGTCGGCGTACATTACTGGAATGACAAAGGTCTAGGCCACTCCTTTGCCACTTTGCGCGTCTACATTTGCGGCGTCTTGGCGGTCGACTACTCGCAACCGACACCCGAGGCTGCGCCCGGCGGCGGCATCGAACTAAAAGCGCTTGATATGTGGTACGTCGGCAAGATCAACTGGCCCAACAAGGTCGCCGGCGGCGGCACCCAAGAAGTCTTAGATACCTGCTACCAAACCGGCAACCAGTGCTTGTTCAAAAAAGACCCAAGCAATCCCAAAGCCGGCCAGATGTGGCAGCCAAAACCCAAGAATAATTGGTGTATTACGCCCTGCTATGTCAGTCCAAATGCGCCTACCGGCGGCGCAGTCAAATGTGGTAACTAGGGCTGCGCCCAGCTCTGCTCCCCGCGACCCAGCGACTGCGAAGCGGTCCCAACTCCCTGCTGCGCAGGGCATCGCCTCCTTCAGGCCGTCCCAGCGACTGCGAAGCGGTCCTAACTCCCTGCTGCGCAGGGCATCGCCTCCTTCAGGCCGTCCCAGCGACTGCGAAGCGGTCCTAACATTTGAACTGCGTTCGGCTTTTTCCTCCGGCAGGGCTTGGCCTCTCGGCGGGTTATGACCTAAGCGGTCCAGCTTTTGCGCCTGTCGGCGCGGTTTCCCATTGCAGGGGATCATTTTGCGCCTCCGGCGCGCGGCAACAAAACATCCTTTTCATTCAATCGATTTCGCCTCCGGCGACCCAAGGGGCCCAAGCGCTGGCCCCTTGGGGAACCCAGCGCTTTTGTTCTATTTTCCCCAGATCTGGGCCGCCGCTCACCCGTGACGCAGCCCGCCGCGGCGGGCTGCGCACGAGCGGCATCTACGTGCCGCGCAAATGGCCATGGGCCATTTGCAGCACGGTGATGCCAGCGAGTTTGATTAGTTGGCGCTGCGCGCGGCTGCGCTCGCGCGCTATTTGGATTAGTTTTGGCGGGTTTTGGATTTGGGACGGGCGCGAAAAGTCCGCGAGCTGGCGGGCGCGTGCGCCCGCTGCGTGTCAAAAAATCAAAAAGCGCGGCGGCAGAGGTAGAACAAATCATGCCTCGCGAGCGAAGCGCAGCGAGGCATGAAAGAGAAAAGACAGACGCCGCGCCGACCCAAAACTACCCTAACTACTTAAAACCAAAAGCGCGCGGAGGTGTCGGAACCGCCGCGCTAGGCGGTTCTGACCCGCCGACAGGCGGAACCTGTCCTTGATAAAAGTGCCTTACAACCGCGCGCCGGTAGGCGCAAAACCACCCTGTGCAATTGGCAGCCGCGTGCCGCGCTACAAGCCGTTGGTCACTTGCAAAGTGTAATAAGCACAACTGGCGGGCGCGCCATTTTGGCGGTAAACGCGCACATAAAAATCGGCGCTATTGTCGCTGCAAATATTCATGCCAGGCGCACCCGGCGCTCCGGTACACTTGCACTCACCCGCGGCCTCGGGCGCAGGCGACTTGACGACATCACCGGCGGGGGAGCCTTTGCCAGCGCCGGGGCCACTGGGGACGCCGCCGTAGAAATTGGTCTGCCAACTGCTATCGGTTTCACCGGAACACAAGATGTTGCCGCCAGCGCAGCCGCCCTTGTAGACGTCTAGCACGAATTTGCCGTCGGGATTGTCCTTGAAAAAGGCGCGGAATTTGAACTTGTCGCAGGCGCCGCCGGAGTCGGCATTGTCGACGGCTTTGACGTGGTACCAATCGCCGCTCTCGTCGGGCGTGATGCTGCCGCTGGCGGTTTGGCTGGTGCCGGTGTCGGCCATGGCCCCAAGATCTTGGGAGTTTGCCCCGCAAGTGTTGTTGGTGCCGTGTTTGGGATCGCCTTGGCACTCGCAACCGTTGTCGAATTTGGCGTCAATGTCGTAAAAATTGGCCGCGCAGGCCGTGCCGCACGCGCCGGCCTTGCAAGTAGGCGTGCCGTTGTTCACGCCTGGGCATAAAGCGCCGCCTGGACCTTCATCGACTTGGCCATTGCAATTGTCATCGATGGCGTTGCAAACCTCCTTGGCCGTTGGGTAAACCGCGACGTTGTTGTCATTGCAATCGCCATCCAACGTAGTGACATAGCCGTTGCCCGCTTGGCAAAGTGGCGTGCCCGCACCTGCGCCGTAGCCGTCTTTGTCGCCGTCTTTGAAGTACATTTTGGCCAAAGGTGAGTCGACATCGATAACGCCGTTGCAATTGTCATCAACGCCGTTGCAGATTTCCGGGGCGTTGGGCTTGACCTGATCGTTCTTGTCGTTGCAGTCACCGCCGACCAGAGCGGTAAACTGACCCGCACCGGCGCAGGCACATTGCGAGGTTGAAGAGTCTCCGTAAGCGTCAGAGTCGACATCCAAATAATAGGTTTTACAGCCTTTTGCCCCCACGGGATCAATCACGCCATCGCAATCCGTATCCTTGCCGTCGCAAAATTCCTGGGCTTTGGGGAAGGTGCCGGGATCGCCGTCGTTGCAATCGCCTGAAATAGTAGAGGTAAAGAAGCCATCCGCCTTGCACTGACATTGCGCGGGCACGATATTGGAGCCAAATCCGTCCTTGTCCAAGTCGGCAAAGTAGGAAATGCACAGCAATGCGCCGTTTTCATCGATGACGTTATTGCAATTGTTGTCAACCGCGTCGCAAGTCTCGGCAGCGTCAGGATGAATCGATGGATTTGAATCGTTGCAATCGCCGCCCTTTTGGGTCGAAAACGGCTTGCTCGGTCCGCACAAACACGCAATTTTATTGTCGACGCCGTAGCCGTCTTCGTCTTCGTCGAGCAAGAAGGCCTTACAACCCGCGGCGTCTTTTTCGTCGATCAAAGTGTTGCAATTGTCGTCCACACCGTTGCATTTTTCTTCCGCGGTGGGATGAATCTTGTCGTCTTTGTCATTGCAATCGCCCCCGATTTTGCAGGGATAGTCTTTGACGGGCAAACAGGAGCAAACGGTTTTGTCCACGTCGCCGTAGCCGTCATCGTCGGCGTCGACCCAGTAATCTACGCAGCCTTTGGCGGAATTTTCGTCGACCTGTCCATCGCAGTTGTCGTCAAAATTATTGCAAATCTCAGGCATCCCCGGTTTGGCCAGCGCTTGCAGATCGTCGCAGTCGCCGCCGCCCAGCGCATTGTACAGAACATCCGGAGCGCAAAGGCATTTCACGTCATTTGGGTTGCCAAACGTGTCTTTGTCGACGTCGGCGTAGTACTTGACGCAGCCAAAAGCATTTTCCTCATCGATGGCGCCGCTGCAATTATTATCAATGCCATCACAGACTTCGACCATCGCTGGGTTCAATTTGGGCTCGGTGTCGTCGCAGTCGCCACCCTTCTTGGTCGTGTACTGTGCATTGGGCGCACACAGGCACGCTGGTTTGCCGGCGCCGTAGCCGTCGCTGTCGTTATCTACGTAAAAATCAACGCATTGGCCGCCGTCCTGCTCGTCTTGGGCGCCATTGCAGTTGTCGTCCACCCCGTTGCCGCACACTTCGACTTTGGCTGGGTTGATATCCGCGCTGCTGTCGTTGCAATCGCCGCTCTGGACCGCCGTGAACAAACCGCCCGCGGCGCATAGGCATTTGCTGTCAAACGAGCCAAAGCCGTCTTTGTCGCCGTCGAAGAAAAACTCCGTGCAACCCGGTGTATCTTCACCATTGTCGGTCTTGCCGTCGCAATCCTGATCGATGTTGTCGCCGCACAGATCTTTGGCGCCGGGGTTCAGCCCCACCTTGGTGTCGTCGCAGTCGTTGCCGCCCTTTTTGCAAATCGCCGGTTTGCCAACGATCACAGCACTTTCAGCGCAGTAGCCGTCGCTGTCGGCGTCGCAATCTTCATCGGTTTTGCTGTTGCAGTTGTCGTCGATGTCGTTACACCATTCGGGCGCCAATGGATTGATGGCTTTTTCTTCGTCGTTGCAATCGGTTGGCGTCAAAGACGTATACAAATCCATAGACTTGCACAAGCATTGCTGCTTGCCACCAAAGGCGGCACTCAAGCCAAAGCCATCCTTGTCGGTGTCCAACCAATAGGCGACGCAGCCGCCCGCCCCAGCTTCATCGGTCTGGCCATTGCAATTGTTGTCCAAACCGTCGCAAACTTCACCCGTTGCAGCGACAGCGTCGCACACGGTCAAGCCGTCCTTGCCGCATTTGCGGGTGCCGGGGCAGGTGCCCGACGCATTGGTGATCGAGCAAGAAGTCGACGCTCCCTTTTCAACATCCTTGCTGGTGCACTTGCACTCGCCCGTCTGCAAAACGCATTGTTTTCCAGATCCTGGATTGCCCTTGGCGTCCTTGCACAAGTAGTTTTCAGGGCACTCGCTGTCGGTTTTGCAAATGCCGCCGCAAAAACGCCCCGCGTCGCCGTAGCTGATGCACAGCGAATCGTCCGTTTTACTTACACAATCCGTGTCCACCGCACAGGGGCGGCACAGACTCAACCACCGCGGCAAACAAGCAAAAACCGCTTCGCCGCCGCTGAGTTCCTGGCACTTGAAGCCAGACGGGCAACACCCCGTGCATTGCTTGCTGCAGATCTTGCCATTGGCCGTTTCAATACAAAGCGCGGAGTTACAGTCCTCGGCGACGTCGCAGGGCGAACCGGCCTCGCCCTTGAGCGGCTCAGCCGCAAATTCACACACGCCACCAACATCCTCAAACTGCGCCTTGCCGCTGTCCAGATCGTCGGCGTTGGCTTTGGTGTCGGTTTTGGGTTTGGTGCCGGTGCTGTCGAAAAAAACGGAGTTGGCGTCCTCTTCATTGGGCACGGTAACAACCGTGCCGCACGCGCCAATTGACAACGATAACACGGATCTGAACAGTACGCTGCAACCGAAATGGCCCGCACGTCGGCCTGTGGCACCGCTGAAATTGTTGTGGGACATTGCTCGCACCTTCCTGCTCTGCGGTCTAAATGTCTTCAGTATCAATGCATTTGGCAAACGCACCTGTTTAACTTTGGCGCCAATCGCTCGCGGACACGCCCCAACGTGCGTCGCTCAGCCCGACCCACGTGCGATCGTAGCAAATTCTGCGTGCGAACATAAGCCTTTGTGCATAGCATCTCAAAGGCCGGCAAGTAGCCCGCAAAAGCTAACAAAATTCGCAAAATTTGCAGAAGGATGACCTGCGGCGGATCTTGGTCTATTCTACACCGGCAGTTCCTGCAGGAGCGGAAAGGGCAACGATGGTCAAGGATGGAATCAAACACACAATTTGTACTGCTATGGCGGTTCTTTCGGCTGCTTGCGGCGGTACAACGGCTGTTGTCGCGGAAAATCAGGCGCCCGTGATGGATCGCGGCGCTCTGGAACTAGAGCAGGGCTGCGTTTCAGGGGACATGCACAGTTGCAGCCAGTTGGCTGAACGCTTGGAAGTCGGCCAAGGTGTGCCGGCGGATCCTGTAAAAGCCGCTGTTTTGTTTGATGAAGCTTGTCGCGCCGGCGACATGCCCAGCTGTGGCAAGTTGGGCGCGTTGTATCGCGTCGGCTTGGGTGTGCCGCGGGACGAAGCACGGGCGGGTGATTTGCTTTCAGCCGCATGTAAGAGTGGCGATACAGGTAGTTGTGCGCAATGGGGTGTGCTGCTTGAAACAGGTCGCGGCCGCGATTTGGCGCTGGCCCTGCGCCTTTACCAAGGTGCTTGCGAGAAAAAGGACCCGCGCGGCTGCAACAATTTGGCAAGCATGTATGCCGACGGGCGCGGCACAGCGCAAGACTACACCAAGGCTGTAGAATTATTTGGTTTTGCCTGCAACGCCAACTATCCGCCCGGCTGCGCCAATTTGGGCAACTTGTTTGAAAGCGGTCGCGGCACCAACCGCGATCCGGCGCGGGCGGTCAGCTTTTATGAACGCGCGTGCGAACTTGGCGGTGGCAGTGGTTGTTTGCTGTTGGGTTTGGCCTACCAACGCGGCAGCGGCGTACCGACCAATGAGGTAAAGGCGCTAGAATATTTGCAAAAATCCTGCAACGTCGGCCACGCCGCCGGGTGCAATTATGCGGCCATCTTGTACGAACAGGGCGCAGGCGTCGCCAAATCGCCAGAAAATGCTAAAAGAATGCGGGACTTGGCTTGCAAATTCGGCAGTGGCAATGCTTGCGCGTGGTTGGGAGAACTGTGTGAGGCCGATGGACCGGGAAAATGTTGGGCCGAACGCACGCTTTGGTATTATTTACATGCCTGTGCGTCGGGCCATTCCCTCAGTTGCATCAAGGCCGGCATTGCGTATCAGAAGGGCAACGGCGTGCAAAAAGACCTGCGGCGGGCGGCGGATCTGATTCGCCGAGCCTGTGAGGCGGGAGACAAGGTGGCCTGTGCGCAGTTGCGTGAGCCAGAACTGGCGCCTTATCGGTAGCCGAACTTGACAGCGCGTGCGCGGAGTCCTTGTTTGGCACGCTCGCTGCGCCCAGGAGGGTATTTTGGCCGCAAATCCCGCAACAATTACGGAAGTAGGAAGAAGCAATGGCAACGGTGCAAGAACTTAAGAAACGTATAGAATTCAATGATGCGCGCTACAATGTCAATTTTGCCGGTCATTCGCGTATTTCACGCAACCCCGCGCTTTTGCAGGAAATGATCGCGGCAGCTCAGGAAGTGACCCTGGGCGCCCGCGGGCTGCGCAACGGTGGCGCTGCCGATCGCGATGCGCTGCTGGCCGAAGCGACGCGGCAAATTGAGCTGTACAAAGGCGAATACAAAGCGATTATTCAGGCAAAGGAAGAGGGCGGGCCGTTGGCGCTGGAGGCAAGCACCTTGGGTACGCGGGCGAATTACATTTTTCATCGCTACACCCGCCACTTCGCTGGGCAATCGCGATCAAGCCGCGATGCCACGCTGATGCAGGACATGCTGACGGAATTGGAGGCGATCGACGTCGCGATGCGCGAAGCGTACGCCCAGCGGCCGATGGCCGGTTTGCAGACAGATATCCAAGTCGTTGCGGGACGTTTGGAGCAATTTCGCACGGAACGCAAGAACATTGCGGAAGCGCGCATTGACGGCACGCAGGATGAGCAGGCGAGCCAACTCGCCAATGCAGCCAACCACCTTTTTGCGCATTATCGCAGTAATTTTGCCGGACAACCGCGGGTCACGCGGCGTCCTGAGCTGTTGCTGCGCTTGATTGACGCGCTCGGCAACGTCGGTGAGATGATGCAAGCCTTGAAGGATCAAGGGTTTCACGACGAACACAACGACGGCAATTTGGCGATCGTGCGCGAACGCCACGCGGGTTGGCAAAAGGAGCTCATCGCGGTGCGCGCAGAACGGCAAAAAACGTCGATGGCCAATATGGTTAGCAACCTAGAAACCGCGGCCAATGCCGAATTGGGCGCCTATGCTGATCATTTTGCCGGCCACTCGCGCAAAACGCGCGATCTTCAGCAACTGTGTGATATTATTGATCGCCTTGATGAAGTGGAACGGCAAATGACGCGGCTGGATCAAGTGCAACCGAGCGATGCCAATGAATTGAACCTGACCACTGTTCGCGATGCGCTGACACAATACCAGAATGAATACGATGAGATCGCTAAAGTGCAGGGGGCTCGCTGACCCAGTCGAGAAATAGTTTTTCAAAGGACTGAAAATGCAAAGCAAACATTGGCTCGCCCAGTGAGAGCTCAGAGGCTGTGAAATATCCATTTCACAGCCTCTGAGCGGGGTCAGGTCTTAGCAGTTTCTGCGTGCCCGTTCCGTAAGTTAATGATGTTATAGAGGCTAAACAATTGAATCCGAGCAGGCGGCTGGTCGATCAGCAGAAATTGCTAACACCAGACCCCATTTGAGAGCGGTGAAACGGTTTTTCACACGCTCTCAGCAGTTCAGCACAGCCGCTGGCAAAAACAGGCCGTCACTTGACTTTGACCCGGTCGCGCGTCACTGGGATGGTCATTTTCTGGCCATTTCTTTCAATTTCAAGCACAACCGTTGAGCCTGCGTCGCCGCGAATGTGACTGACAACTTCTGCCATGGGCTTGTCGCCGACCGGGTCTTTGTCGACCGCCACGATCACATCGCCTTTTTGCAGGCCGTACTTGCCAGCCGGTGAGTCATCGACCAACCCATCGACGACCAGTCCGCGCGCATCTTTGCGCAATTGCGCGCCAATTCCCTGCAACGCCAGCCGTCCGCCCGTCTGCGCGGAATCGAGCGCCACGTCCTTGCGCACCTCGCCGTCCGTTGGCACGTCAATACCGCTTAACATTTCAGTGGTATAGCCCTCGGCGACCACATTGAGCGAATGCCGCCCAGCCGGAACCCCTTTGATTTCGTACTGGCCATCGGCATCGGTCGTGACGGCCAGTTGTCCGCCGCCAGACGGGTGATCGGTCGACACTGTGGCCCGTGCGATCGGTCGATTGCCATCGCGGCTTGTGATCCGCCCACGCAAAATCGCTTTAGATCCAGTGACCTCAACCCGAACATGTTCGGTCTGGCCACCCACGAGCAGCACCGCTTCAGGCCCTACCGGCGCACGATTGGGTATTTGCACCTGAACTGCATAGTGCAGTGGCCGCAGCGGTCCAAACATCACTTTGCCCACCGCGTCCGTGGTCAGAGGCCCAATCATTTTCGGAAACGGCGCCGGGTCGCTGCGGTCGGCCTGCAGCGACACGGCGATGTTGGGCAGCGGTACCGCTTGCGCGTCAACCACTTCGACCTCTAGCATCCCGCCCGGCGCCATTCGCAACAACAGAGGCTGCCCAACCACAACGGGCGTGGTCGCCGAATTGGCAAAATGCGGGGCAATCGCTGTTGCCATCGGCGGTTGCTGGTCGCCTTCGGGCATTGTCCATTCAAAATGACCCGCGCCGTCTGCAGTCTGCCAACTGACTTTGCCGCCGTTGTAGTGAAATTGAACCTGGCCATCGACAACGGGCTGGCCCTGAGGATCCAGGATGTTACCGGTGACCACCCGCGACGGTTCCAACACAATGTCGCGGTGGTGTTTGCCCGCCGCTAGCGTCAAATCGCTGGTTTCATAAGGCATATGCTCCGGCGCCCGCACGACCAGCTTGTACTGACCCGGCAGCAGATCGCTGATTTCGGCGTTGCCGTCGTGATCGGTCGTCATTTTATTGACTTGCGGATTGCCGGCGCGGGTGAGCAGCACCTCCGCCACCAGCGGTCGGCCTTGCCGGCTGCGCACCGTGACGGACCAAGCACTTTGAAATTCACGCGGTTGGTCCGGATGGTCCAGCTTGGCCGGCGGTGCGGACTTGGGCTCGGGCACGGCCTCGGCAACGGTCACGACCGCCGGCGGCGGCGTGTCGCTGGCGAGCAATGAATAGGCGACTATGGCCAAAGTCAGCGCAATCACCAGCCCAAACACCCATAAGTATGCACGATCCTTGCGATCCATCACGGCTCCAACGGCGGGAACGTCACCGCGATGATGGTCAACGCTCGCACGCCCATCGGGGTACGGACTTTGATTTCGTCGTCGGTTTCTTTGCCGATCAGCGCCGCGCCGATTGGCGCGCGAAAACTGATGCGGTTGGTGGCCGTGTCGATTTCATCCTCGCCGACCAGTTGCCACGTGAAGCGCTGCCCGCTGCCGTCTTCACAAGTCACGATCGCGCCAAAACGCACACGATCGCCGCTTTGGCCCCGCGCGTCGATGATCACCGCCGCATCGATGCGTTGGCCCAAAAAGCGCAGGCGACGGTCGATTTCGCGCAATCGCCGTTTGCCATAGATGTATTCTGCGTTCTCCGAGCGATCGCCTTGGGCGGCCGCGTCGGCGACCTCCTGCACGACCCGCGGGCGCTCAATGCGATGCAAGTGTCTGTATTCTGTCAACAAATTGCCATGTCCCTGCGGCGAGATGTAGTTCGGTAACGTCGCAGCCATGCCGTCAGTGTATCGCGGCCACGGCATCCGTCCAGCCCGCCGGATTTACACAACGCCACGAAGGAGAAAAATTGTTTGTTCTAAGAGACTTGCAGCGCACGACGCCGCGGCAGATTGCGCCAACACCGAAAAAGCTTGGCAGACACTTGACTGCGATCGCCGCAAAACGCTTACTAAAGAGGGGCGCATTCGGCTTTTGGGATGCGGACCTTTGCAGCGGATCCGGTTGTTGGCGTCAAAACGCAGCGCGGTGGTGTGTGAGATGTGGCAGGGCAGAGTGAACAGATTTTCACTTGTAAGCTTGCTCAGTTGGGTAGCGATCGCCTGTGGCGCAGATCCGCAAGTTGAACCCGTCAACGGCGACGCCGAGGATGTGGCCCAAGTCAATGATGTTACTGCGACCACCGACACCCAGGTCCAACAGATTGATTTGGGCGGGCAGCAAGCGGACGCCGACGCTGCAGGACCAGATGGCGATGGGGCGCAAACCGATATAATACCTAGAAAACCGGACGGTTTTCTAGATCCCCCGGATGGCAAACCGGACAAGCCGGATGGTTTTGCCGATCCGCACGACGGCAAAGGTCAGAAGCCCGACGGTTTGCTCGAACCCCCCGACGGAAAAGACGAAAAGCCAGACGGATTTCCTGACCCACCTGACGGTAAGGACGGCAAACCGGATGGACTTCCGGACCCGCCCGATGCGGGTCTCGACTCCGCGGATGGTTTGCTGGACCCGCCTGACGAGCAGGCACCAGACGCTGCTGCTGATGGCGTGCCCGACAAGGACCTAAAAATAGGCGATATTTTGGCCGCCCCGGACGCCGTCAGCGGGCCACAGGACGCCGCGGACTCGCTCGCCGGCAGTGAGGTCGATTCGCCGCCAGACGCCTCGGCGAGCGTGGACGCTGAATCCGAAGATGATGCTAGCAATTCTAGCGATATATCGGCGCCCGACGCGCCGCTGGGCGATGCACCGTTGACCGAATGCATTGCGGCTTCCGACTGTGCAAAAAAGCCGCCATTGCCGTGCCAAATATGGATATGCCAAGCATTTGTTTGCGTCACCGCCGCCGTGGCCGACGGTACACCTTGCGACGACGACGACGCGTGTTCTGTCGCTGAAACCTGCTCCGCTGGTAAGTGCGCGCAGGGGCTGGCGAAAAACTGCGACGACGGCAACGCTTGCACCATCGATGGGTGTGAAGCCAACAGCGGAGGCTGCCTATTTACGCCAGTCAAAACACCGTGCGATGACGGCAATGTCTGTACCAAAGAAGGTTGTGAACCGCTCGCGGGCTGCGTCGCGGTGGCCGTAGACGACGGCAAGACGTGCGATGACGGTAACACCTGCACGGCGAAAGAAGTTTGCGGCGGCGGCGTGTGCAAAGGGGGGCTGGCACTGGACTGCGACGACGGCAAGTTCTGCACCAATGATGTTTGCGAGCCAAAGACGGGAAATTGCAACTGGACGGCCAAATTTGGCGGGTGCGATGATGGCGACGCTTGCACGTCCAACGACGCGTGCAAGACCGGCAACTGCAAAGGCGATCTCAAGGCGTGTGACGACAAGAACGCTTGCACCACGGATAGTTGCAGTCAGGGCAACTGCACCTACTTGGCCATACCGCCCGGCGTCAGCGTCAAATGCGACGATGGCAATCCGTGTACGGACGGCGACGCTTGCAAAGGCCAAGTTTGCGGCGGAATACCAATAGATTTAAAAGGTTGTGACGACGGCAACGCGTGCACGGCCGACGGCTGCGACAGCAAAACCGGCGCTTGCACCCACAACGCCAAAGCGGGCCCTTGCGACGACGGCAACTTCTGCACGAGCGGCGATATCTGCGATATCAAAGGATTTTGCACCGCGGGCAACAAATCGACCTGCGACGACGGCAACTTTTGCACCGCCGATGCTTGCAGCGCCGCACAAGGCAAGTGCAGTTCCGCCAAGGTAGGCGACGGCATCCTGTGTGACGACGGTATCGCCTGCACCGACGCAAGTGCATGTAAAAATGGACTGTGTGCGCCGACCAAGGGCAATTGCACGCTGCTCAGCGATAGTTTTGAATGCGTCGACGGCGGCAACGGCTGGAATTTGCCAAAACCGTTTGGATATCAAGTGTTGTGGGCGGTAGATCAGACGCCGATTCTGCCGCAGCAGCAAAAATACCAGTGCACGCTTAACTACAACAACGGCCTGAATTATTGCGATTTTCCATTGGGCGGCAACTTGTGTTTGGGCACGCCGAATGTGACGGCGACCTCGGCGCTGATCGATGCGTCGAGTAAGGCAGGGGTGCCGCGCATCCGTTTTGATACGTTTTACGAGCTCGACGGGCCCAAGCCCGGTGGCACAGGTTTTGGCGAGGCGAAAACGGATGTGCCACTGGTGGTCTTGCGCGAGGAAGGCACTAAGATCATTCTCGATCAGTTCCTGCTCAGCAAGTCGAGCAACAATTGCGGCGGACCCTGCCAAGGGATTTGGCGGGCCATTGACGTCGAAGTGCCCAAAGTCAGTGGCAAATCGTTTCGCGTGGAATTCTCATTGCAGGCGCCGAACAACCAAGGCAACAGCGGCAGAGGCTGGTTTGTCGACAATTTGAAAATTCAACTCGACTTTTCGGCCGAAGAATGCGGCAATGCGCTCGACGACGACGGCAATGGCAAGGTCGATTGCCAAGATCCGGCGTGCATCGGACAGCCAGGATGTTGAGGCAACTTATGGGAAATAGTATGAAATGTCGCGTATATTTGACAATTTTGCTGTCGGTCCTCCTCGGCGGTTGTCAGGCGACCGACGAGGCTGCCGGCACCGCGACCGCCGGCGCTGACACGGCTGCGCAAACCGGCGAAGATGCGCTTGGCATAGCCGACAGTGTCGGCACTGGTGCAGATGTTGCTGCACTTTCCGACGCCTCGCCGCCGTTGGACGCCGTCGTAAGTCCCGAAATCGCGCCGCCAAATGACGTTGTCATCGCCGCAGACGCCCCGGCGCCCGCCGATGCAGCCGTCGCCGCGGACGCGGTCCCAGCCGACAGCGGCATTGCGGCCGATGTGCCTGAATTTATTCCGGCTGCTACCTATTCAACCAACTTGAGTGCGTGGACCATGCAGCCCAAGGAGGAGACAACCAGGTGCGTCGTCAAACGCTTGGATAATGCAGGTGAAATTTGGGTCAACGCCATTTCGACCAAGCTGGCCAAAGGGTCGCATCACCTGATTGCGTACCGCTCCGATGCCACGGCGGAACAATTGGCGCCATTCAAATGCCAGCCGTTCACAGAAACCCTGTCGGGTGGCAATATTCCGTTGATGATCACTCAGTTGGCTTCGGAAACTTTGACGTTGCCCAAAGGCGTGGCCTTCAAGTTTGGTCCCAAGCAGATGATTCGCTTGGAAGCGCATTATTTGAACTATTTCAAGGATCCGATTGAAGCACAGGGCGAGGTCGATTTTCACACGATGAAAAAGTCGGATGTGAAAAATGAAGCGGATATGCTGTTTTACGGCACGCCGGATTTTTCCCTGCCTCCTGGCAAAGTGGTGTCCACGCCGTGGAACTACATGAATGCGATGCCGGGGACGAAAGTTTTTGCCATGACCGGGCACACACATGCGTTGGGCACAAATGTTGAAATTGCGTTGGCCCAAGGCGCGGCCAAGGCCGATTCACCGCTGATTTATCCCAAAGACGTGGCCTATGTCTGGTCCGAACCGCCTATTGTCAAATACGATCCGCCGCTAAATCTCGATGACTCCCACGGTGTGCAATACCGCTGCACTTGGAACAACACCACGCTGAAAAATGTGGGTTTTGGCGAATCGGCCAACTCGGAAATGTGTTTTTTCTGGGCGTATTATTATCCGTCTCAGGGCTATCGCATGTGCATCAACCCAGGCAAGTGGAAAGATCAAATTCCCGCACTGTTTCAAGCAGATATGCTCTGTTGCCCCGATTCGCCGTTGTGCGATTTCATCAAGGCGTACCTTTCGAACAAGTGAATTGTGTCAATTGTCCGGCGCGCCGCTGTCGATCCAAAGCTTGAGCGCGGCGATCGAACAGGCGGCGTCCAACGGTTCAGTGACGCCCGGCGGCATCCACAGGTTGTCCGGCGGCTGATGCACTTTCAGATACAGAAACGATTGCGCGCTCTTGCCCGGCGAAACGCGCACCTTGCCGGCTGCGGCCTTGCTGGCGGAAAACACGTTCACCAATTCGCTGTGCAGGTTAGCTGCGGCAAGGTCCAAGCCACCCGCCGGCTTGGCCCCTGAATGGCAGGAGGAAAACGCACACGATCCACCAAAATACTCCTGTTTAAGCGACTTTAGCGACGCCGTTGTGGTGCAGTTGTCTGCGTCTTGTGCGATATCGACGGCCACATCGATCGCGGCATCGACGCCAGCATCAACTGACCCGGCGGCATCGGCATCGTTGGCATCTGCGGCATCTTTGGCCGTAACGGCTGCCCCATCGGCAGCGGCGTCGTCGACCGCAACATCAGCTATCGCTTGTATTTCCGGACTATTGGCTGTGTCTGAGGCGGCATTTGCCGGCGCCGCGCACGCGCCCAGCGCGAGGCAAAAAAAGCCAACCGGCAGCCCGGCGGCCGCGGTCTCAAAAGTCATCGCCGACCGGCTGGGCAGCACCATTGGCCCCCAACGTGCCGGATTGCTGCTTTAAAATGGCCTTGTACATTTCTTCCTGAATCGACTTGTTGATCTTGGGCCAGGCGATGAGCAAGCGGGAAAACTGCGCCGCCGACAAGACCTTGCGTACGGCACCATTGCGATCGTCTTCCAGCTTGTGCAACTTAGCGCGCTGACTTAGCATCTGGTCCGTCAGTCGATTCAGCGCCGCGTCGTCGGGTTTGGGCGCCTGCAGGGACTTTTGCAGATCGCGTTTGGTGATCGCCGCCTCTTGTCGCACGGCAGCCAACTGATCTTCAAATTTTTCAGCTACTTCCTGCAAACGCTTTGCCGTCGCGGCGTCCGGCTTGATGACTTCGGCCAACTTTTGGGCGCGCAGTGTGCGGATGCGCTGGTGCAACTTTTCCCGCGTTTGGGCGGCCTTCACTTTCGGATCCGCTTTGGGATCCGCCAGTTTGGCGGCCACGGCCGGCTTGGCAGTCGGCACTTGGCGCGGCTGATTTTGGATCGCCGGCTGACTCGGTTGCGCCCACGCGGCAACGGTTGGCAGAATCAGGACCAGCGAACTGACCATAAATATCGGTAACCAATGACTTTTTCGAACAGAAGGCATTTAGACGTCCTCGCCGAGCGCCGCACCAACGGCTTCCACTTCGTTGTCGTCGAGTTCATCAAGCGCGTCAAACGGGTCGTTGTCAGTGGCGCTGAGTTCTTCGTCAAGCGAAAAACGCGCCTGCATGGCGTCGGTCCAACGGTGATCGACGGACGCGTTGACCGACGGAGTTTGATCTCCCAGATTTTTCACGACAAACAGGCTCAGCACCGCGGCGATCGCCAATCCAGCGCCAGCCAAACGCCCGCGCGGCATCTGCCAGAACCGCGGCCGTATCGGCGTTGCCGAGGTGGCTTCTTTTGGCAACGCCATCGGCGCGACGACAGGAGGTTGGGCTAAAATATCATTGGTTTGTGCGATGATGCGGGCGTGAATACCCGACCAAAATGCTGCGTCGCGCTGGGTCGCCTTTGCGGCATCAGGTTGCGCGCGCAGTATCGCCAGAACACTTTGAATTTCAGAAAGCTCGTTGGCACACGCCGCGCAACGCCCGACGTGGGCCATCACGCGCCGCGCCTCGTCGCCCAGCAGGCCGCCATCTGCATAAATTGTCAGAAATTCAGCGATCTCTGCGCAGTCGGGCGCAGTGGTGGCTTGCATTTCTCCGTCTGAGTTCTTTCCCATGTTGTCCTCACTTGCCCAGTCGGGCCTAAATCACTGATCGGTTGTCCGCGAACGATCGCCGCCGATTAGGTTGCGAAGTCGTTTGATCGCATGATGAAAATTTGCTTTCGCGGCGTCTTCACTGCACTCCGCGACGTCGGCTACCTCGCGAAAAGATAAGCCTTCCTGTACCCGCAATTCCACGACAAGTCGCTGTTTTGCTGGGAGTTCTTCAACAGCGTGGCGCAACTGCAATCCTTCTTCGGCGTTGGCGATGCGATCTGCGGCGCTGGGCTCGCCCGACGCGGCATCGTCTTTCATACTTTCAGTGTGCCATTTCCCGTGGTCGCGCACATAATTTAGCGCCAAATTGACGCCGATGCGGTAAAGCCATGTACGGACAGATGAATCACCGCGAAAAGTTGCGGCATTTTGCCAAGCTTTGACAAAAGTCGCCTGCACCAAATCTTTGGCGTCTTCATCATTGCGCACGTAGCGCCATACGACGTAAAAAACTTGCCGCTCGTAACGCGTGACCAATTCAGAGAAAGCCGCCCGGTCCCCTGCCACAAAACGCGCGGTAAGCTCGCCTTCATCCAAACTTGCCGCTGCAGTTTTGAAGGGCAATACGGTCGTCATAGCCACTAGCACCGCGCCTTCGTTTGCAGGTTCATGCAGCGTATCCCCTGAATCATTCACAATTTCGGGCAATGGTGGCGCTAGGTGCAATCCGAGGCGCGGCGGGGCATCGCGCGCTTGCGGCGCAGCGACTTCAGGCGCAGCTATCCAGCGTTTGGCGGCAATATGCAATAGGTCGGTCGCGGCGGGCATCTGGGACTCCTTTGCATCAGACACCGTGCCGCGCAAAAAGTGAAATTGTCGGCGCGGCGAACTTATTTGTGGCTGTTCCGGCGGCCAATGGCTACACTGGGGCCGATTTTGCGCGCCGGTCGCGGTGCGCTTGCCCTGCCGAGGTTGAACTATGAATTTGCGCCCGTTTATTCCCCTTGTTGTCGTTGCCGCCGTCGTCAGCGGATGTATTTCAGAATCAGCGACTTCCAGCACAAGCACTGCATCGACCGATGCCGCGACGGGCACCGGTAGCGACACGATTGCGGCAACGGGCGCGACATTTTACAAGGATATAGCGCCGATATTGCAGCAAAAATGCCAAGGGTGCCACCTGAGCGGTGGCATCGCACCGTTTCCGCTCCTGACTTACGCGGACGTCAAAGGCCGAGCCCAGGGCATCGTGGCTTCGACTTCTGCTTTGCGCATGCCACCTTGGGGCGCGCGCGACACTGCGCTGTGCAAACCCCGCTTCGGCTTTCAGCACGACTTGCGTTTGAGTCCTGTGCAGTTGGCCACGTTAAAGAGTTGGGCCGACGCTGGCGCGCCGGAGGGTGATCCGCACGCCTCGCCTACGGTAAGTGCTGCGTTATCGCTGAATTTGGCCGATTCAGATGTGACGGCGCAGCCCAAAGTTGGCTATGTTGCGTCGGGCAACAACGATTATTTTCGCTGTTTTGTGTTGGATGCAGAGTTCAAGGAACGCAAGTATATCAATGGTGTGCAGACCATACCAGGCAATCCCAATGTGGTGCACCACGTACTTGTTTTTGCCGACGCGAACAACGAGTCAGCAAAAAAGGTTGACAAAGACGGTGGTTACGATTGCTTTGGTGGCGTGGGTATCCAATCTCAACAACTCTTGAGCGCATGGGCACCGGGCGCGGTGCCGTTGGAGTATCCGCCCAACGCGGGCACACCCATTGAAATTGGAACCAAATTGGTGATGCAAGTGCATTATCACCCCACCGGGCAAACGGCGGCGATCGACCTGACGAAAATTCAAATGCGCTTTACCAAAGGCGTGCCGGAATACTTGGGTCGCTCGACGCTAATTGGCAATTTTAACGGCCAGGTTGGCAACAACGGTCTGATGCCGGGGCCAAATGATCCGCCGGGCAAGGTGGAATTTCTGATTCCTGCTGGTAAAACTGCGCACACAGAAACGATGCAGTTCACCTTGCCGTCGGTGCTCAACAACAAACCGCTGCCAGAACTGTTGGTGTATGGCGTGGGTACGCATATGCATTATGTCGGGCGCGACATGCGCATCGAAGTTTCACGCGGGTCGCCGCAAGCGCCTTGTATTAAAGCGCAACTTGACCTCATCTCCGGTTGCACCGCGGCCAACTGCCCCGGCATGGGCGGCATGGATATGGTGAACTGCGCCGCTGCGAAATGCCAAAAGGAGGTCGCATCGCTGGCCGGTTCATGCGGCGATTGCTTGAAAACTGAGCTGCTCAAAGGAGTTGCCGATCAAACTGCGCTTTATGCGACTTGCAGCGTTGTGCCTGCTAAGGCGCCATCAAATGACCCTCTCGAAGAATGTTTAGTAGAAACGCCTGCTTGGGACTTCAACTGGCAGCGCATTTACAACTACGCGGCGCCTTTGGACCAACTGCCTCGCTTGCACGCTGGCGACACGATCAAGATGACCTGCACCTACGACAATAGCTTGGGCAATCCGTTCGTTTCGCTGGCATTGCAGCAAAAGAGCCTCAAAGATCCGGTCGATGTGCACTTGGGCGAGACGACTTTGGATGAAATGTGCCTGTCAATCATCCAAGTTTTGTACAAAATTAACTAAAAACAGATTCTTGCGAAGCCGGACCCATTTTGTCCGCCCGATCCGATCGCGAGGTCTTAGGCGTGATCCGCGCAAATTGGCCAACACGTTACTTCACAATTGACCGGTCACAGGATTATTACTTCAGAAATCTAGGTGGCATTGTGACTTTGCCGCAACAGTTCAATCGACGATGGTTTTTTTTGTGGCACCCGTCGGCGATCGTGGCTAGTCTCCGCGCTCCGCGTTTTCTGGGACGCGTTGGCAGGTGCGATTGAAGCCTCGATTTGTCCAAGTTTTTCTGCCTTTTGTGCTCGCGGGCGCCCTCGTGGCCGCGGCGAGCGCGCAGCCGACGCCTGCGCCCGATCCGGCAGCGCCGACGACACCCGCACCGCCGACGAGTCCTGTACCACCCCCCACGCCTGCGCCCGCCCCCGCCCAACCGCCTGCGGTCGATCCCGTCCCCGCGACGCCCGCGCCCGCCGCCGCACCGACGCCCGATCCAGCGCCGAGCGTGCCGCCCGTCGCGGAGCGCAAACCCGAAGAAGCGCCCGCCGCAACGCCAGCGCCAGTCGACGTAACGCCCGTCACTCAAGCGCCCGTTAAGACCGAAGAACCGACCAAGCCAAGCGAGCTAGGCAACGCCACCGGCAACAATGCCACCGGCACCACGGTAGCGGTCAAGGGCATCGATATACCGGAAGACAATAGCTTTTCCTCGCGCTGGGCCGGCAGTTCGCTCTCTTACCGCAACATGTACGGCGCGACGGGAATCCTCAAAGACACAGAGCAGACGTGGAATCCGACGTATGTCATGGCCCTTGTGCTTGCGCCGCGCTTCGCTATCACCAAATCGCTGACGATCAAGGCTTGGAACTATTCAACCCAAGAACTCACCCAAAACGATGATACGACGTACAAAAACGAGCCGACATTGAGCGATACGCTGGTAACGTTGTCGTGGTCCGCGCTCAAAGACAAAGAGTCCGGATTCTCCATCGGTTTTGATGGCCAAATCGGCTTGCCGACCAGCAAGGCCTCGCAGGCAAAGCGTCTTTACGCCATGACCGGCGTTGGCGTTGGCGTCGCTTGGAGCAAGTGGGACATTTCAGCCAGTTACACCAGTCGTTTCTCGCACATGTTCACCGGCTACACCACCGTGAGCCTGCAAAAGCCGTCGCTCGCGACGTGTGCTGCTGGGCCGGAAGGCTGCGACAACTGGAGCCAAACCGGCGCGCGTTCGGCGAACTATCGTTTTGTCAACATCGGCTCGCTGGGCTATAAAGTCAATGATATTCTAAGTTTTTCCGTCGCGGGTGGCATCATCAACGACTTGCTGCCGGCGCTGAGTCCAGCCACGCTGAGCAACACACCGACCTTTGGACCACCAGCCGTTATTACAGCGGGAAGCGACAACACGACCCTGCGCGGCCTCATGTATTACGGCGTCGGCGCCGAATTTCACGTCGCCACCGGCATCGCGATCGGCATCGGCAGTGAGACGTACAACAGCGCGCTCAAACTCGATTCGACCTATCAGACGCCATTTTTCAACCGTTACACCAGTTTTTACGTTGAACTTTCGGTGGCGCCGGAAGAATTCTTCGCCAAAAAGCCCTGAAATTGTCTCCGTTCGCCCAGCCAAGAATTTTTCTGTCAGCTCCGCACCCACTCCTTGTTTCCGCACCCACTCCTTGTTTCCGCACCCACTCCTTGTTTCCGCACACAGAGGCCCCCATGCAAACGCGTCCCCTTATCGTTCCCATGCTTTTCCTCGCCGCGGCTTTCACCGGCTGTGTTCAGGAGCGCGCGCCGATCAACCGGGTGCAGCCGTACTACCTGAACAAAGAACTGTTTGTCGGCAAGGATCTGGCCGATCCAAAAGACGATCCGGAATTTTATTCGCACGCAGCGCTCATTGATGTCGGCTATGGCGCCTCACAAGACGGCCTATTTACATCGACCTACGCCCAGCCGATGTCGCGGATGAAATGGCAGTTGACAGAGGACTTGCTCATCGGACGCCTGTCGTATGAGCGGATTCAGGGCTCGGACGGCAAGGGCTTGGGCAAGCAGACCAATGACGGTGTAATTGCCTGCGCTTTCAAGATCACATCGCATTTTGATATCAAACATGCTTACAACTCGACCACGGGTGAAGAACTCAATGTCCTTGAGGAAAATGGCGTCGACCGCCCGTGGTACCAGCGGCAATATTTCCGCGCCGATTTCTCCAAGAATTTGAACGTCGACAGCTATGATTTCGACACCTTGTCGATGATGGGCATTTACGGCGGCATCAAGTACGAAGCGCTGGCGATTGAAATTGACGACCCGAGCGATGAAAATGCGCCGTATTTTTCAGAAGATGGCACGTATTTTGACATTACCAGCAAGGCTTTCGCCAAACCCGGTCTCATCGATTTGGCGTCGCTCGGTTGGGGCGATGGCACGTTTCCGGCTTGTTTCCTGCCGGGCAATTACCAAGGTACAGCCCCCGCTGGCAGCTGTAATCCCATTGAAATCACGGTGCGCCACGCGTTTCGCCGTGTCGTCGACCACGATTTTGAACCCAAGGAGTGGGATGGTTTTCGCTTTCAGGCGTTTGGCGGTTTCACGTCAGAACGCTATGGCTATGCACGCAATTACGGCATGACCGACGATCGCTGGTATCGCTTCTTGGATCACTACAACATTTGGGACAAAAGCCACTACTACGATGCGGCTGGGCAAGCGATACCTTGCTTCACAAAAAAGACAGGCTACGGAGCAGATCCGAACGCCGACGCCGACAAAGACGGTACGGCCGATGAATGCAAAGCGGTAACCGTGGCGCTGGGCGGAATCAAGGGTTCGCAATGCGACACATTTAGCCAGAAGTGCACGTTGCCAATGCAGGAACGCACGTCGCGCCCGGTCGTTTGGTACTACACATCTGGCAGCCAGCCCGAATACTTTTCGCCGACCGAGGACGCTGCGCATGAATGGGACGTCGCCATGCGCGGCGCGGTCATGTCGGGCAAGTACGCAGCTTGCAAAAGCGTTGGCGACAAGGACTGTGCCAAGCGGTTCCCGATGTACACCGGTCAACAGGACGACCACGACGATGTCATCGCCTTGGCCAAGGAAGTCGACGATTGCCGCCACGGTATCGCGTACAAAAGTCTAAACCGCGATGAGGAGGCCTGCGTCAAGTTGGCAGATACCGTTGGCGCGGCGCGCCGTTCGCAGCCGGGCGTCATCGCGTTGGCCAAACAAGCGGAAATGGTCGTCATGTGCCACAGCCCAGTGGAAACCAACGATCCCGCGGTCTGCGCCCCTGCCGATCAACGCTTGGACGTGGAAATGACTGCGGAAATGTGCGACAACTACCGCCGCGCGGCCGACCGCAAGAACATGGCCAAGTGCACCACCAATAAGGCCGGTAAGACCGTACTGCAAGCCCGCCGCGGCGATTTGCGCTACCACCAAATCAACGCCGTGGTGGAACCACAAACCCCGTCGCCATGGGGCATTATGGTCGATTCGCACGATCCGACGACCGGTGAAACGGTCAGCGCCAGCATCAACATCTGGACGTATATCAATGAACTGTGGAGCCAGGGCGTCATCGATCAGTCCCGCTATATTGCAGGCGAATTGAAGACCGAGGACATCACCAGCGGCAAATACATCCACGATTGGAGCCAAGCGGCCAAAGCCGCGTCGACCAACGGCTTGTTGCCGCTGCTAACGGCTGAACAGGTGCAGCAGAAAATGGCCGACTCGGGCGCCAAAATGACGCCTGAGCAGTCCAAAAAATTTGAAGAAAAAAATCCGCAAGCCGCGGCTCGCGTCGCTGAAGTCGCTGAGCAATTGGCGGGCGTAAAGGCCTCAAATGATGCACCATCCGCGCATACGCCGATGTATCTTGCGCGGCGCCAGTCGGCGACCGGTACTCAGTTTGAAGCAGCACTGATGACTCCGATGTTGCAGGCTTATGCCGGCATCGTCGGCCAGCCGATGAGCCAAGGCCTGATGGACATGGTCTCGCCGTTGCGCGGCGGCAATCCGGGCTTTGAGCGGCAGTTGCGGCAGATGCGCGACGCTGCGCTGGCCGAGCGCGGTGCCTGCGTGATGGAACAAGCGCCGGCTCCGTTGGCGATCGCCGGTTTGGCAGACGTGTTGCAGAAGAAATTTGGCAATTTCAACCCACAGGATTCCAAAGACGTACAGCAGGCCCGTGCGGAAAAGATGCGCAAATATCTGGCTCGCCGCGTGCAATATGCTGTGATTATCCATGAAATGGGTCACTCCATCGGTTTGCGCCACAACTTTGTCAGTTCAGCCGACGCGTGGAGTTATCGGCCGCAGTACTGGCAGTTGCGCACAAACAACGGCGCAGTTTCAAAGGCATGTGCGTCGCTGCAATCGCAAAAGAACGCGGAGTCTTGCGTCGGTCCGCGCTACTTTGACCCGGTGACCGACAACGAGCGCAACAACTTGATCTGGATGTTCATGCAATCGTCCGTGATGGACTACGCGGGCGAAGCCACGCAGGACATGATCGGTTTGGGCGCCTATGACTTTGCCGCGGCGCGTTTGTTCTACGGCGACACCGTCGCCGTTCACGCCGATGACAGCTACAAGTCGACCACGGCGCGCGGGCAGGGATCGCTGGCCAAGACGGACAATTTCGGTGGCATTTTGGGCCTGACGCCCAAGCTGGGGACCAAGGACATTCACTACTCACAGTTGCAGAAAGACTACGAATTGATCAGCAAGTGCACGGCGGTCGACGCCAAGAACTTCATCCCCGCGCGATGGGACAAAGCCATCGACGGAGACTGGAACGCGCTGATCGACGGTCTGATCGTGACGGTAAACGGCGAAACTACGCGTTGCCGACAGCAGGCGGTGGACTACGTGCAGTGGCCGTCGTTGGCGCAGTTGCCGGGCGGCCGGGCAGGACCGGCGGTTGATCCCGACGGCCGCACACGTGTTCCTTACGGTTTTGCCACCGACCGCTGGGCGGATTTGGGCAACGCCAGCGTTTACCGGCACGACAACGGCGCGGATCAGTATGAAATCTTCAACTTCTTCATCACCCAGCAAGAAGTCGGGCATATCTTTGACAACTATCGCCGTGGCAAAACAACGTTCAACGTCAAAGCCGCCGCCGATCGGACCCTGACGCGTTTCAACGAAAAGCTGCGCGACGGTGCCAAGGGCCTTGGGCTTTATCGCAATATTTACCGCGATGTGGCGCTTGAAGCCGGCATCAACCCGGATGACCTGTGGGCTTATGCGGCGTTTAATTTCTTCCCACAGCCGATGCTGGCTTCGGGCATGGTTTTCGATCACTTCGCGCGCATGGAAGCGCGGCCGGAACCGGGCGAGCACTATTTGGACGGCAAAGTGCTGCGTTCGATGGACAGCAAGCAGTCGAACAAGAAAGTCACGACCGTGCTCAAGGTTCCCAATGGCGCCACGGGTTTTTACGGCAATGTCGCCTTTGGCGGTCGCCCAGTTGAAAATGCGCTGGCCGACGATAAGGGCGAATATGATTCGGAATACACGATGAATGCCGGATCGTACTACGACAAGATGTATGTCGCGATGTTGTTTACAGAATCGGTAGACAATTTCATCAGTTCAAGCTTGGGTGATTTCACCGACGCGCGTTATCGCTCGGTGTCTTTGGCGGATTTGTTCCCCGAAGGCTATCGGCGCTTCCTCAGCAATGCGCTGACCAACGACGACGAAATCAAGGGCCCGCGCATCGCCGCCGACGCCAATGGCAAGTTGATCACAGACGTTTCTCAGTATCCGGTGGGCGGCATGGGCTGGACGTCGTGGTGGGGCGATTCGCCGGCGCACTGTTTTCCCGGCGAAGGCAGCACAATCTGCCACAGCTACGGCGTGGAGAATAGCAAGCCTTTTGCGCAAGGGGATCCCGCAAAAGTTGTCGCATTGGATCCGCAAATCGGCTGGGAACAACAGAAATTCCTGATCGCTTGGACCATGCTGTATCTGCCTGAGAACCAGCAGCAGAACTGGATGGACATGTTGCGCATTTGGGAATTGGGTGTCGATTCCGATCCCAAATTGGACAATGCGCGGATGGAATTTCACTATCCGGGCGGCAAGGATTATGTAGCGCACACCTATGGCAAGGAAGAGATTTTTGGCAAAGTTGTGCAAAAAGGCATCGCGGCCCGCGTGTTGGAGTACGCCAACAGTCTGCTGGTTCAAGCCTATGAAACCACACCTGGCGCCGACATCGACGGCGATGGCACGCCGGACTGGTATTTGCCGGTCGTCGATCCGACGTCGGGCCAAGTGCGCGTCAAGTACGACGCGGGTGTGACCGACGCCAACGGCGGACACCGCACCGGCTGCGACAAGAAAGACAACAGCAAATGCACCTGCATGGACAACGTCGCGTGCGTCCGCTTGCAGCAATATGTGGAAGTGCCGTACTTCTTGCGTGAATCTGTGACGGCCTATCGTCTCGGTCTGCCGGAAGGCAAAGGGTTCAAGTAGACCAACGGTTTGGAAATTTGAATGGATGCGGCGGCCGCGGGTGCAAACCCGCGGCCGTTGCGGTTTTGCCGCTATTCGCGCGTCGTTTCCCAAGGCATGTAGAGATGGCGTTCGGCGCGGAAAGTCTCTTGAGCCGTCGCAAAATCGGCTGGGCGGCCGATGTCGAGCCAGCGGCCGTGGCTCCAGTCGAACGTGCCGATGGGATCGCGGGCCGCCAACATGGCTAACATCAACTGATCAAAGCCAAACGGCTGGCCGCTGGCAAAATACTGCAGCACTTTGCGGTTCATCGCGTACACGCCCATGCTAACTAGGTGACTGTAGGTCGGTTTTTCAACAAAACCGATGACGGCGCGATCGTCGTCGGTCATCAAAACGCCGAGATCAATTTTGGTCTGCTTGCTGTACGTTGCCACCGTCACGGTGTGCTGGCTGTGCGCATGCGCGCTAAAAAGTGCCGCAAAATCAATGTCGCTGAGCACGTCGCCGTTCAGAACCAGAAAATTTTCTGGCAGCAGCGGCTCAACCAGCCACAGTGGGCCTACAGTTGAAAGCGGCTTTTCCTCGCGTTGGTACAGAATTTCCAAGCCATAGCGCGCACCGTCACCCAGAACCGCTTGAATCAAATGGCCTAAATAGCCAATCGACACGATTACCCGCTCTATGCCACCGTGCGCCAATTGCGCCAACAGAATCTCGGCGATCGATTCGCGATCGATTGGCACCAAAGGCTTTGGAATAATGGCAGTATACGGCGCCAGGCGTGAGCCGAGACCGCCTGCGAGCATGACCGCCGTGCGCGGCAGTTGTTCGGTCATTGCGCGCCTCCGCCAACCACGGAAGATGCAGATAGGTCTGAAATTTTTCGTGCGTGCGCGATAGAATTGGCCAAACTGCGCACGACGAGATCCAAATCCTTGTCAGACAGGCCAGGGTACAGCGGCAGGGTCAGCATGCGATCGGCAATTGAATCGACCAGTTGCAGTTCGTCTTTGCGCACGCGATCGCTGTGGCGGTGGTGCGTGAACGAGTGAACCGGTGGATAATGCAGCGATGTTTGAATACCGGCCTCTTTCATCGCCTCCTGCACGGCATGCCGGGCCACGCCGATCGGCAGTTGAATTGGCATAATATGATGTGCCGTGCGGCCTTGGGGCAGTCGATCGGCAAAAGGCACCACGACGCCTGGTAGCTCGCGCAGCCGTTGGATGTATCCTGCGACCACCTCGGCGCGCTTGCGGTTGTTTTCCGGCAGGCGAGCCAATTGGCTGATACCGAGCGCGGCGCGCAACTCATCGATGCGATAGTTGAAACCTTCTTCCACCACGTCGTAGCTGTAAGCGTGACCGCGATGGCGCTCCAACGTCAGGGTGGTCATGCCGTGCGAACGCAGAAGGCGCAATTTGTCTGCCAGTGCCTTGTCGCGCGTCACGACCATCCCGCCTTCGCCGGTGGCCATGTTTTTGTTGGAGAAAAAAGAAAAGCAGCCGATTTCACCTATAGTTCCAAGGGCCTGTACCCGACCGTCGTCGTCCATCCAGGCGTCGGCCAGCGGTCCATGGGCGTTGTCCTCAATAATCGCCACGCCGCGCAGGCGACACTCTCGGCGCAACCGAACCATATCGCAAGGTTGGCCTGCGTAATGCACCGGCACCACGGCGCGGGTGCGCGGCGTGAACTTGGCGATCACGTCGTCGACAGAAATCGTCAAGTCTTCTGCGGAGGTAACATCAGCCAGGACGACGGTTGCCCCAGTGTAGAGAACCGCATTGGCCGTCGCGACAAAGGTCAGCGTCGGCACGATCACTTCGTCGCCAGGCCCAATGCCCGCGGCCACAAACGCCATATGCAGGCCAACTGTACAATTAGAAACGGCAAAAGCATACGGTGGCGCGATGGGGTCCAGGGCCTCGGCAAAAAGCTGTTCAAAATCAGCAGTGCGCGGCCCCATAGTCAACCAATTGCTTTGCAAAGCTTCCATGACCGCCGCGTGGTCGTCGGGCGTCAGGCGCAAATCGCTCAAGGAAATCTTCCACATCTCACCCTCCATTGTCTCGCGAAATCAATAAATTTCTAGACGTTGTAAATATTGGGCCGGTAGCGTGCGCTGTGCGCTTGCACATACTCCCACGTCTGCTTCAAACCTTGGGCCAAGGAGTGCTCTACGCGATAATCAAATAATTGTGCGGCTTTTTGCGTGTCAGCCAGCAAAACCCGCACCTCACTGGCATCGGGGCGCAAACGCGCTTGCTCCTGCACGATCGGCACGTACAGCCCGGTCGCGGCAAAAATCTGCTCGATCAATTCGCCGATAGTTACGCAACTTCCCGCGCCGACATTGACGGTTTCGCCGATGGCCGCGTCGCACTGGGCGATTTTGACAAAACCTTGAACGGTGTCCGCGACATAATTCAGATCGCGTTTGGGGTCCAAGTTGCCCACGCGCAATTCATGAGCGCCTGAAGCCAGTTGGCTCATGATCGTTGGAATTATCGCCCGCGCAGATTGCCGCGGCCCGTAGGTATTGAAAGGCCGCAGCGTCGCCACAGGCAGGCCAAACGAGCGATGAAACGCGATGGCCATCTGATCGGCCGCGATTTTACTTGCAGAATACGGAGATTGCCCGACCAGCGGATGTTTTTCGTCGATCGGCGTGTATTGGGCGCTGCCATACGTTTCCGAGGTCGAAGTGTGCACAACGCGGCGAACCCCATGATCCAAACAGGCTTGCAGGACATTGAGCGTGCCCACAACGTTGGTTTGAACGTAGTGCTGCGGCGCTAAGTAGCTATACGGAATACCGATTAGTGCTGCCAAGTGAAAGACTGTATCGCAGCCGGCGACGGCCTTGCTCACAGCAAAAGGGTCTTCAACCGTTGTCGCCACAAATTCGATGGCATCGTGCATTTCCTGCGGAAAATCATCTAGATGGCCGCGCCGGCCGGCTGAATTGTACCGGACAAGCGCCCGCACTTTGGCACCGTTGTGCAACAAGTATTCCGTCAAATGCGAGCCGATGAAGCCCGCAGCGCCAGTTACAAGTACCTGTCTACCTTGCCAAAAGCTCATATTTCTCCAGCGCCGCGTGTCGGCTTGCCCGTGACCGCGTCCAAGATTTTTACCAAATTGCGGCTCGCTTCAACGGCGTCCAAGCCCGCCAGGTTGCGCTCGACGTTGCGTTGGCGGCCGGCCGCAAACTCAGCCGCGATAAAATGGGCCATCGCAGCGATATCGGCGTGGGCAAATTGGGCACCCGCACCACAAGTGTCCAAAATATCTTTCGATTCTGGATTGTCGGAGATGGCCAGCAGCGGTCGACCGGCACCCAAGTAGTCGTAAAACTTGCTGGCGATGCGCTGATCTGCGTCCGGTTCTGCAATCATAACCAACAGATCGGCGCTGTGCATCAGGGCGCCGATGGCCTGATAGGGCACACTGACTTGTTGGTGGAGCAGATCGTCGATGCCCAATTGTTTCGCAAGTTCACGCGCTTGACTGCCAAATGCGCCCGTGCTGACCACTTGGATCTGGTCGCGCGGCACGCCCAACGCCAGCGCTTGCGCCAGCGCGCGCACCAGCGGATCCGCTACGCGAAAGCGCGAAAAATGGCCCAAATGCAGCAAAGTATAGCGATCAAAGCCCACGTGCTGACCGTGATCGACGAGTTCGGCGTCAAAAAAATTGCGGATCACGCTGAACTTTTCCGGCGGCATTTCTGGATAAAACCTGCGGTAGTCGTTCAAGCTGATCTGGGTGTTGACCACAACATGCGCTGCATTTTCAAAGCAATAGCGCTCCAACTTGTCTTCCAACCACAGCCACGGCTTGGGCCGCCGCGGTCGCCGCAGCTTGCAGGGCGCCCAAATGTCGCGAAAATCTTGGATAACCGGCAAGCCGGTGGTTTGGTGCAACCGAGCCCCGACCACGCTGGCGGCAAATGGGTCGGCATTGACCACAATCGCTTCGATGTTTGGATAAAGTTTGAGCAATCGGCGCGCGGCGCGGTAAGCCCACGGCATGTCGGGGCTGTGTTCACCCAGCGGCATCCATTCGGGATTCTGCAGTGATTGCGGAATGATCCGTTCGTGCAGCGGCTTGCCGCGCGGCACGGCTTTGGCTTTTTTCACACCGCTGTGCAGCTCCGCATAAGCGGCGTGGGCGCGTCGGCTATAATTGCGCGCGACAATCACGTCTTGCGGCACCAACCCTTCCAATTCGGTATCCGCTGCGTCGCTCGCCCACAAATCGCAAAGCACGATCGGTTGCCAGCCCAGCGCAGGCAGGTGGCGCACGAACTTGAGTGGACGCAGCGCGCCCACTTGGGTTTGCGGCGGGAAATAGGGCGTGATGTACAAGAGTTGACGCATTTGTCAGGCCGCCGCGGTTTGCGATTGCAGGCCAACAAGATCGTCGATAAAAGGCGCCACCATCCGACCGAGCAGCGTGTCGCGTCGATGGCGATGAAGAAATTCAGCGGTTATCGGCGCTTTCAGGCGCCGCGCCAAAACCGAATCGTAGAGATGCGCGGCGATGGTCTGGGTGTCAGGCGTGTCGCCCAGAGCGCCCTGCGGGTCGGACCGCAAGTAATCCCAACAGATTTCAGGGGATAACGGATAGAAATGCGCCGGGGACAACAGCGCAAACGCCGGCGTGCTGCGGTTTTGCGTCGCGTTTTCCAGCAGCCTCGGCCCGAGTTCATACAGTTCGCTGGCCTGACCGAGCGGCATATCGGCAATTGTTTTAAGCAGTTGCCCAATGAGCGGGTGTTGCGGCTGCGCCCCTAGCACTGCATTGTTGCAAGCGAGGTCGTAGTGCTGGGAAATTTTGCTAAATGTTTTATTGGCTTGCGGCAGATAGCTGATGGCCTGACGGGCCGACAAGAGCGCTCCGGCGCGGGCCCAGCGCAGCGGGTTGCGGCTGGCGTACAGTGACGCCGGCAGACAAATTCGCTCAAGCCCAGCAAACCCGCGGTGTTGAAGTAGATCGGTGCAAGGCCGCACCACGATCGCATCGGTGTCGAAGTAAATGCCGCCGTCGCGCCACAATACGAGAAGCCGCCAAATGTCCGCTTGCGCCGCTGGTTGGTACAAGTGCCTAAGAAGTTTATGCAAACTCGTGTAGACACCGGATTGAGGCTCGTCAGCCACATCCATGGTCAAGCACGCAAAGCGCACGCCGCGGCGGATCAAGTCGGCTACCAGACGATCGCGTTGAAGATCCATGTTGTCCGCGTGCAACACGACTTCGGCCAGCCCCGACCGCTCTTGGGCCGCGCGCACGGCCAGATAGGCAATCGCAGGCAACTGCCTGCCAAGCCAAATGAAATGCGCCATTGACGGTAAATTCATGCCGAACTCGTCTTGACCGATCGAAGCATCTATTTGGCCGGTGCAGCCGAATCCGCTTTCTTTGCAGGGGCTTTACGCTTTTTCGCCGCGGGTTTGACGGCCGCATCCGGTGCAACGGCGGCTTCGGCGTTAGTGGTTTTGTTGGTGCTTGGCGCGCGCGCTGCGCTCGCAGCGGCGGCGACTGCCGCCGCAGTTGCGGTTGCGGTCGCTGGAATCGGTGCGTCGATGTCATCCCAGCGCAAATCCTTCGCAACATCATAGCCTTTTGCGCCACGAAACGAGCCGATTGCGCACATCGCCACGTGCTTCCAAGTCCACGGCACCAAGTGATCATTGAGCAATTGCAGCCAATCCAGCGGATTGACAATGTTGCGCCGCACGGGTGGATTGGCCCTCGCGTGTTCGATCGCGCTTTCGTACGCGGCCTCATACGCTGCGTGCACTTTGACGGGCGCGACGCGCTCGCGCGCGCGACGGGCAGCGTCTTGGCCAAATGCCCGACGTTTTTGCGCATCTTGCAACAGATCGGCCGCCGCATCGCCGATTTTGCGCACCAGATCTTTGCCGTCGGCGACCAGAATGCCGTCCGCGCCGCTTTCAACCTGTGACGCGACACCCATCTTGTCATCGGCGGCCACAACCGGCACGCCGCACCACAAAGCCTCTGAAATCACTTGACCATAGGTCTCACTCATCGACGCGTACAGGAACAAATCAGCGTGGCCATAATAGTCGCGCAATTCGCGATGCGGCCTTTCACCTACAAAATCAACGCGGTGATCGACACCTAGGCTGCGAACTTGGGTGATAAGCGGCTGATGCTCCATTCCATCGCCGACCAACGTCAACGACGCATCGGGACATTTGGGCAAAATGTACTTGGCAAATGCCAAGATGACCTTGTCCAGATCCTTTTCGCGCGCGTGCCGGCCCACGGTGATGCAGCGAAAACCGCGCTTGAAGTTCTTGCGGAACGGGTCCGTGCCGAGCGTCGCGTCAAAGACGCGTTCATCGATCGGCCGCGGGATGCAGTGCAGCGGTACGCGCAACTCGCCCATTTTGCGCCAGTAATTCTCTAGCTGCGGACATTGCACGATCAGGCCATCGCCTTGGTTGTAGACCTTGGCAAACGATCGCTCGACGGTGAACGACAGGCTGGACCAAAAATTGCGCACCAGTTCAAACGAGTAAATCTGGTTGGGCAGCAGGTGCTGGGCAAACGACGGCAGGTAGATCGTGTTGGTGGCGAGGCAGGGAATCCCATGTAATTCCCGCATCATCGGCGCCCAGTGCATCAGCAGGCTGTTGGCGTGCGAATGGATGACGTCAAATTTGGGCGCGTTGGAAAAGGCGGCCGGCGGCCACGCAAACGGAATGCGCACGCCGGGATGCGCGCGAAAATCGATCGCGTCGAGCAAAACCGAGCCCGGCTGGGCCGCTGGTTCGCCCGGTCCCGGACGCGGGCCGATGATCGTCACGGTGTGGCCGCGGTTTTCCAAGTAGCATTTGAGCGCTTGGGTCGCCAGCGACGGGCCGTTGGTAAAAGTCACAACGGGATAGTCAGTTAAGATTCCGATATGCATGGCAAAAGCTCGCTATAGGACTGTGCCTGGTGGGTGGTGAGCCAGCGGCGCACGACGCGGGCAATGCCGGCGACGAGTGATGGGTGGCGATAGTCATTGGGGTGCACCGCCAGGCGGACAACCGGCTTCAACGCCAGTGCGGGCGTAGAAAAAACGGCAGAAAATAAGGACGCTTGCAGGCGCCAAGGCGAGCGCGAGGCGAAACTCAACGCGGGGCAAAACACGGACGAACCGCTTTTGACGTCGTGAACGCGCAAGTGATCCTCACAGTAGCGCAGGCCGTTTTGCGCAACAGCAGTAACGACTTGGCTGTTTTGCAACCACGCCGGAGCGACAAAGCCTGCGGGCTTTGCGTCGAGCGTTTCACGCAGGACCGCAAGGCCGTTGGCGATTCGCACGTTGGCTTCGGCCAGATCGAGAGCCTGAAATTCGCCTTCGCCAGCCGTCAGGGCTCGGGCGACCAACCGCTGCGAAGCATCGCGCCGGCGGCCGTCGTCCAAATGCCAATAACCATGTAGCAAAATCTCATCGCGCGGCCCCATCGCCGCGCGCAGCCGGGCACAAAATGCCGGATACCGCCGCAGATCGGCGCGGTGGTGAAAATCCGGCACCACGAGCAGCGAAAGAGCCGCGACCCCTAGGCCGCGAAGGTGGGAAATAGCTGCAAATACAATGTCCTCATGCGCGGGCGTAACGTCGTGAAGGCTGACCAACGCGGTGCGTGCGGACGGCGGACTGTAGTTATCGGCAACGGTCATGGTGCTTTTTTCTTGCGCAAAACGAGTTTTGGTGTCGAAGAATGTTCGGTCGCTTCGCGGTGCCGATTCAAATGGCGGGTGCAAAAGATGTGCCAACCTCGCGATGCCGGTGATGCGCTGGAATTTCAGTGCGATCTGAACGCCGCGCCGACGCGGCGGTGCGGCGTTTGTCCACAAGTGGCCGCGCACTGGGGTAGAACTACGCCACCCGACGCCCTGAACTACCGCGATTGAAGCACAAAACAGCGTTATCTGACAACCAGTCGCAGCTTAGAGCGCAGATCCAATCGAGAGCGCCCCGATAAAATCTTAAATTCACAAGCGATATCAATGGTTTGAAAAATAGCGCCGGTGTGCGATGGTATTTGTTTGAACAATGCTTCGGCTTTGCCGTCAGTACGCATCTTGCGCGCGACTTGACCATGGAAATCGGCAAGCAATTGGTGAGCCAGGAAACGGCGCAGGCAGAGCGATTGCGGGCGCAGCGCACCAACGACCCGCAATGGTTAGGGCCGTTACCGGCCGTACTCAAAAATCTCAATCGGCACAGGAGGTTATATGTGATGTGGGATGATTCCGAAATTGGGATTCAGGATGGCGCGCGCGGTCGAGGCGCGAAGGAGCGAACGGTTAAAAAAGCAAAAGAACGGGAGGCATTGGCGCAAATCGTGCGCGAAGAAAAAGCCAATGCGGTCAAGGCGGCCAAACGCGGCAAGCCGGGGCCGGACGCGCCGACACAAGTGCCCAAAACACAAGAAAATAGTGGGTTTCGCAACGTGCGGCTGGTCGATCAGCAGAAATTGCTAACACCAGACCCCATTTGAGAGCGGTGAAAGGGTTTTTTCACACACTCTCAGATTGCGCTGCGCGTGGGCATCTGGGCGCTAGGATGAAAGTTTTGCACCCGCAGCAGGTTTTGACCTGGTGTCGACCGATGTAAGTGCTTGGAAGAAAGCGGCTTAAGAATAATTTGGCGCTCTCGTTTGGGTTTGCGCCCTTGCCATCGCTTGCAGCAACTGGCCGGATCTGGCAACCTGCTTGGCGAGGTTCCTGATGTTGCGTCGCTTTTTTGTCGGGTGGTGGCTATTTGCCGTGGGCGCCTGCGCAAGCAATTCGCCGGCATTCGGCGGCGCGAACGCTGTGCGGGACGCAGCCGAGGTCACCGGCACAATCGCGGACGGCGCTCAACCCATCTCCGATGTAGCGAAATCGCCGATCCGAGAGGCAACACCACAGGTCGATGGCGGCAGAAACGCGGCAGATCAATTGGACGCTGCCACGGTCGCGGCTGAAAAGGACGCTGAGATTCAAGCAGATACACAGGATGCCGCTGATGCCGACGCTGCCGACGTTGCCGATGCGTTCAAAGCCGATGTGGGCTTGGACCAAACAGCCAAAAAGGACGCGGCTGACAGTTGCACGCCGTACGATGAACAATGCCAAGACGGTCAAGTATTTGAATGTAATCAGCAAGGCACTGGTTGGGCCCTGATCGAAGATTGCGCGGCCATCGGCCTGTTGTGCGGGTTCGAGCAGGGCATGGGCATGGTGATGTGCCTCGATCCGCCTTGTAAACCCTCCGCTTTGGGCTGCGACGGTGAAAACGTGGTCCAATGCGACGCCACGGCCAAAAGTTGGGTCATCATCACCGATTGCACCGCCAAGAAAGCTGTGTGCACCGGCGCCAAATGCGTGCCGATCATCTGCACGCCGTACGAATATTTGTGTCAAGGAGCCAAGTTACTGGCTTGCAACTACAATGGCAGCACTTGGGAGCTGGATACCGATTGCAGCGCGACCGGCCAAGTTTGCCTCCAAGACAAGTGCGCCAAACCACCGTGACCGCACGGGGCGTGTACCGGTAGATCGATTTTCTACTGCGAGCAAGCCTGCGCGGCGCCGACAAAATCAAATAATTCTAGCCAGTCCGCGTCGCCTTTCTTTTCCGTCGACCGTATAGGTTGTTGTTAAATTAGGCGGTTGCGCGACTTTGGCGTGAGCCTGGTCCGTTGGTGGCGTCCTTTTTGGCGGGTGCGCGCGTGGCGTCAGTACACCAAAGTCACCCCGGCGCCAATGCCCATGTCGCTGTCATAGTGGCTGGAAATGGAAAGCCATTTGGTCGCGATGAAGCGCAGGCCCGCCATGTATTCCTTGTCGCTATTGAGCATCACGCTCATCCGCAGCCGACTCGACAGCGGGATATCCTCGCGACCCAGCTGAAAACGCAGGCGGCCGTCGCTGTCCACCCGCATGTCCGCGACAAAAAGCATCGGCAGCGTGTACTGAAAGCCCGCCACCAGCGCTTTGCGATCATTCTTGGTGCTGCTCTGCCCAAGCCAAGTCTTGCTGTCGTCGCCAAAGATATTTTCGGGACCTCCCGGCTTTTTGTAATGAAAATCGAAACCTGCATACGGATAGGCCCACTGCATCCGCCCGAGATAACGCCCGATCATCGTTTCACTTTCCCAGCCGTGGCGCTCGTGATAGCCCAAGTGCCACATCGTGCTCGCGCGCCAGCGGGTATTGGCCATCATCGCCGCTCCATCTAGCCCATTGCTTTCAATACCGATTTTGGCCATTTTGTGCCACATCCGATCGTCGTCGAACAGGCGCTCCTGCGCCAGGGCCGGATCCGGAATCTCCGGATTTGGCGGCGAATTTTCATAGCTGAACACCCGCCCCATCCCGCTCATCATGTGGTACAAAATGTGACAGTGGAAGAACCAATCGCCGCTTTGATCCGCCGCAAATTCAATGACGTCAGTTTCCATAGGCATGATATCGATGATGTTTTTCATCGGCGCGTGCTCGTCTTGGCCGTTGAGCAAGCGGAAATCATGGCCGTGCAAGTGCATCGGATGGCGCATCATGCTGTTGTTGAACAGAATGATACGCACATTTTCTCCCTTTTTGATCATGATCTTATCGGATTCCGACACCGTTTTGTTGTCCATCGTCCAAACATAGCGATTCATATTGCCAGTCAGGGTAAATGTCAATTCTTTCAGCGGGCCAGGCGCCAGCGTCGTCTTGTCAGTTGCGCGCAACATCGCGTAATTCAAGGTCACCAACTCGTCGGTTTCAGTCAGCGCATTCGGCAAAGGTGCGTGCGCCGCATCTTGGCGCTCATCGCCCATAACCTCGCGATACATCACAGTATTCATGTCCATTTCCTGATTCTGCATCTTCATCTCGCCCATGCCGGTCAAATTGCCGTTCATGTCCATCATATCGTTCATCATTTTCATGCCTGCGAAATAGTTCAGCGTTGGCAGCCGCGCAGCGCGCACCGCCTCGCCGCTGCCCAGCCACAGCGACGCTGATTTCGTGCGATCTTCCGGTGTTACAAGGAACTCCCAGCGCTTGTTCTGCGGGATCGTCACCTCCACATCGTAGGTTTCCGAGACCGCGATCAGCAGCCGATCGACCTCGACCGGTTGCACGTCGTTGCCGTCCGACGCAATCACCTTTATCTTTCCACCGGCATACGTCAGCCAAAAATAGTCTGAGGCACCGGCATTGATGACCCGCAGGCGCACCTTGTCGCCCGCCTTGAACTGAGGCTGCTCGCTTTGGTTTTGGCCGTTGACCAAGAATACATCGTAATAAACATCACTTACGTCCATCGCGTTCATGCGCTTCAATTCATTGACCAGCTTCGTCGTCAAATGCCCCGCCAGGATCGCCTCCCAATAGCTTTGCGTCGTGCCTTTTTTGATGGCAAACCAGTCACTTGCGGCGTGCAGGCTGCGCGCGATTTGTTCCGGCTTGCTGTCGCTCCATTCGCTCAGTACCACCGGCAGCGTCGGGTAGTCGGTTCCTGCTTTTGGTTCAGGATCATCGCGCCATACATACCGATTTGCTCCTGCAGACCGCTGTGGCTGTGGTACCAGTGCGTGCCGTGCTGCACGATCGGAAACTTGTACAGATGCACGGTGTGCGGCTTGATCGGCATTTGGGTCAGGTTCGGTACACCGTCGTATTGATTGGGCAAAAACAGGCCGTGCCAATGCAGCGAGGTGTCTTCATCCAGATCGTTGTAGACATAGATTTCGGCCATATCGCCCTCCGTAAAGGTCAGCGTCGGCATCGGAATGCTGCCGTTGACCGCGATGGCGCGGATCGGCGTCCCGGTAAAATTTACCGTTGTTTCAGCGATATGAAGGTCATAGCGCACGGTGCGGGCAGGCGGCTGGGCCAGCGCGGGTAAGGCAAAAATCATACTTATTCCTATAAACACGATGCGTTGCATGAGACATCCTTCCTCGCCCGCGGATTGGTTGGGTGCCGACCATGTGGTCGATTCGATCGCGGGCGTTAAATGACCTATGGAAAAGATACAGCATGCCGCCGATTCCGGCACCCTCAATGGAGGAAACGATTCTCGGTAGCCTCAGCATGGCTTGCTCCCATCGGTTGTCCGTGAGCTTCATTGGCGTTCAGATGAAAGGCTGTTGAATCTTTGCCAAAATTGACAGTCAGCGTCCAATGGCCGCTCATGCCCCGCGGGGCCAAGCCGTCGATCTGATACAAACCGTTGCCGATTTCACGCGCCGCGGGCACTTTGCTGCCGCTGTGGCCCATGGAGGTCTGGACGAAGCCGACGCTGAGGTCCAGGCCGGTCAACGGCGCGCCCGACGTTGCACCGACCAAAAGAACCTTCACGCTGACGGTCTGGCCATTGATAAGCGCGGTCGGGCTGCACAAACTCGCGCTGGCTGCTGCGGTTTTGGATTTGACCGTTGACGTGGCGGTACAGGCTGCCGCCGTCATCGCGTCGTTGGCCACGTCCTCGGCTGGCGCGTCGGCCTTCGGGGTGGCGCCGGTAACCGCAGCGTCGCCGCCGCTGCTGTCCATGGCAGAACCCATGCCATTGTCGGCGGTTGTGCCCGAGTCGGCTGTTGTTGCAGCGGGTGTTGCTGCGCCACCACAGGCGGAAAGCGCAAAAATGCAGAAAATAAAAGCGATGCGAATCATGGATGTACCTCAAATACTGAAGAGGAAAGCGCAAAAGCGCTCGACAAAACAATGCCGCGGCGCAACGGACGAAAAAACGGTCCGAAACTCGGCGTAAATCAGCAACGACTAACCGCTCGGCTGCACCTCCAGCGCAAGGACACGTTCCCAAATTTGTTGAATCAGCACCGTCGACGGGTGCATCGCGCTCACAGGCTGTGAAATATCCATTTCACAGCCTGTGAGCAGCACCTTGTTCCTTGATTTGCATCCCAAATCGACAAATCGCCCGAAGATCTGTGGTGAATCCTGGCAGGTCGTAAACACGCTGTCTGTGGCGCAAATTTCCAAAAAAAAAACAGGATTGACCTTGGCTTGCACCGTCTGCACAATGAAGGAGCCAGTCGGCGAAATTTCGTCGGCGCCTCGAAGTGGTGGTCCACGATCGCGAAGCGGAATGTCAAGCTATTCTCGGTGGTTGTGCAAGAAATTCTTGGACGGCGCCCGGCAGATTTGGCGCGCGCGCCAAACTCGGTCGGGCGGATGCGCGCCGAGATGTCCGCACGCAACCGCGTGAAGTGTTTGGCGACCCGTTGTGCACCTGTCTATAATTCTTTCGTTTTACCGCATTGCGCCGCGCCGAAATTCCGGGGCGATCCGAGGTCCTGCTTGCGGCTGGCAGTGAATTTGCTAAGTTGTTTCGCGCTTTTGGGCTGCGGATCAGCGGCGACCGACGCCGGGTCCGCCGGAGCTGATGTAGCCGATGCGCCGGCGGCCGACGATGCTCAGGCGGCCGCCCGTGCGTCGTGCGCCCCGGCGAATGAAGGCGAAAGCTGCGCCGGCAACAGGCGCATCGGCTGCCAAATCGACGCGGCAAATGCGAGTGTAGGAAAATGGGTAATCATCGCCGATTGCGCTGCTGGCGAACGCTGCGTCGAATTGGAGGATCCTGCGTCCGTGACAAAAAAGCACACGATATGCAAAGGTGATTTGTCTGACGCAGATGCGGCGGCGAGTGCCGTTGACGATGCGGAAATCGGCACGGATTCAACTGCGGAAAATGGAACGGATTTGGTGCCTGCCGATGCGGACGACTCGGCTGTGGATACGCTCCAGGATTCAATCGCGCCGCCGGACGCAGCCAAAGACGCTGGGCTTGTCGATGCAGCGGCGGAAATATCCATTGACTCCGCCGGTGAAACCAAGGGCAACGCAGGCGATTCAGCCAAAACCGACCTGATCGCAGACATGACCATGGGCCAGATGGACAGCGGGTCGCCGGCGTATTTTTGTGACAAAGGCTGCGGCAAAGCGACACCAAGCGGCGTCTGCAGTTGCGCGGAAAGTTGCGCCCAAAACGGCGATTGTTGCGATGCGACGGGGACGAAAAAGGCCGGAAAGGTCTGCGCGGGCTCGACTTGTGCTTGGTGCAACGGCATCGGCCCGGTTTGCGGCAACGGCGTCTGCGACCCGACCGAATCGGTGACCAAGTGCGCCAAGGACTGCCCTGCGACGGCATGCGGCAACGGCAGCTGCGAAGTCGGCGAAACAACGGACAATTGCCCCAAGGACTGCGCCATGCCGCCGATGTGCATGCAATACAGCGATGTCCAGCCGATTTTGGCGGCAAAATGCGGTAGCTGCCACAGCACCTACGGCGGCACGGATTGCGGCCAAGTCGCGTCAAAAGCCAGCAATATTGTGGGGATGATCAACGGATCCATGCCGCCGCCGGGGATGCCGCAGTTGACCGACGCTGAAAAGGCTCTGATCAAGATGTGGGTTGCTGCAGGCGCGCCGTGCGATGACTCGGCGTGCGGCAAGTGATCGCCCATAAGTTGCGGCGTATTTGCTTTGGTTTGCCTGCGCTTGCGACGGCCGCCGGCGGTGCCAACCCGTCCACGTTCGCCGGCTGCAGGTGGGACGCAGGTGCGGATGCGACATTGGGCACAAAGGCTGAAATTGCTGCGGGCGACGTCAAAAAAGACGCAGGCGACGCAGCGACATCGCCGCCGGATGGAAAATCAGCCGCCGATCATGCGAAGGACGCAGCAAGTCAGGCAGACGCTGGCGCTGAAACTGCTGAAAAAGATATGCTTATTCAAGATACTGCGTCAGCTGCCGGTGATGCTGATGCCATCCAGATCGATTCGGCAAGCGCTTTTGAACACCTTAGACGTCTAAAATGTCCGAAAGCGCCGCAGCACGCCCGCGCTCGCGGCTTGCGCCGGCGGCGCGCCGACCCGAACATCGCCCGTCGCTTTGAGCGCCAGCGGGTGGCTGATCTTGCCCACTTGCACGATCGCTTTGGCTTCGGCCGGTGGCGCCACGCTCTTTTCCACACCGTCGAGCAGATAGACCTGCAGTTTGTCTAACTTGAACAGCAGCTCGACGTGTTTTTTGCGCACGGTCTACCTGACCGCCGTGCAGCGAACCATGCTCGTGGTCGCTACGTCCAGCATCCGGACCGCACACGGCCCGACGACCACCGCTACCGCCGCCGCCGCGACTTGGCGCCAGCGCGCGTCCGGCACACGTCCCCACGCCGCCTGCACGTCCTCCGCAACACCGGCCAGCGACACCCCGTCCGGACTCCGCGCCGGAATGGCCCTTGCCACCTGAGCAAACGCAGCCACCGCCGCGAAACCTGCATCGTCGATCGATTGCGCGGCCACAGCCAAGAATTCGCCAGCATGATTGCGCCGCTGACCACGTTGCTATCCAACGCCAAGGCTATGGATTTGTTTGAAAAATGCTTCGGCTTTGCCGTCAGTACGCATCTCTTGCAGGGGTGAGCAAGCTCAAACTGTCGGGGAAACGACAGGAGGAATTGAGCAAAGTTAAAGAGTATTTGAAGACCCATCGCGCACGGATGCGCTACGCTTGGGTGCGCGAAAACCGCATGTTGATTGGTTCAGGGGCCATGGAAAGCGTGCACGCTTGGGCGATTCAAGCCCGGTGCCGGCTGCCGCGGATGCGCTGCTCGGTCACAGGCGCAAATGTCATGCTCAGCAGCTGTGAAGTATCCATTTCACAGCTGCTGAGCTGCGGGCAGGTCTTAGCGGTTTCTGCGTGCTCGTTCTATAAATTATTGATATTATTTAGGATGATGAAATGAATCCGAGGGAGCGGCTGGTCGATCGGCAGAAATTGCTAACACCAGACCCTATTTGAGAGCGGTGAAAAGGTTTTTTCACACGCTCTCAGATTGCGCTGCGGGTGGGCATCCGGGCGCTGGGATGAAAGTTTTGCACGAGCGGCCGGTTTTGACCCAGCGCCAACCGATGTAAGTGCTTGAAAGAAGGCGGATTAAAAATAATTCGGCGCTGTCGTTTGGGTTTGCGCCCCAGATCAGGTCGCCGCTTTTGCCTTGTTGCGCGGCGCGCTAAGCATTATGCTGTAGAGGTGTCAGCGCATCGCCCCATGCGCAATGAGGTCTACTTTTGATCCCCATTCGCTCAAAAAGCATGATAACTCGCCGCGCTTGTTTGGTTTTTCTGGCGACGTCTGCTGCGTGGCTGGCAACCGCCTGTGGCGCAGATCCCGCAGCTGGCGGCGGCGGCAGCGCCAGCGGTGTTGACGCCGGTGTCAACTTCGACGTCAAAATTTTGGACAGCGGCAAAAAGCCTGATACAAAAACTACCTTGAGTGACACAGAGTTGGATGTGCCAGAGCCCGCGGTCCCAGATGCAACCCCCGGCGAATATGGTGCTACTTGCACCCAAAACCTCGATTGCGACAGCGGCTACTGCATCAACGGCCCCAATGGCAAGGTCTGCACAAAAAAGTGCATAGAAACGTGCGATCCCGGTTGGATTTGCGGACAAATTGCCGGCAGCGGTGACACGCAATTTGTCTGTTTACCGTCGCTTACGCACCTCTGCGATCCATGCGGCAAGGGCGCCGACTGCAATGAAAATGGCAGTATCGACAATTTGTGCATCGCTCAGGGGCCGTTGGGCAGCTTTTGCGGCACGGCGTGCAACCCCGCTAAACCCAATTGCCCCGATGATTACGAATGTGTGAGCGCGATCAACCCCGACAACGGCAAAGCGGCCTACCAATGTTCGCCGATATCGGGGCAATGCAAATGCAGCCCTGCTGCGGTCAGCAAAGGCTTGAGCACGGCGTGCAGCCACAAGAATATGATTGGTACTTGCAATGGGTTGCGCAAGTGTGGTGCCACGGGCCTGAGCGATTGCGACGCACCGGTGCCCGCGCTGGAGATCTGCAACGGCAAAGACGACGATTGCAACGGCCAAACGGATGAAGGCGTTGGCAAGGGCGAAGTCTGCTATAACAAAAACGAATTTGGCACTTGCGCCGGCGTCTCGTCGGGTTGTGACAGCGGCGAACCGACTTGCGACGCCAAAGTGGCCAAACCCGAAACGTGCAACGGGATTGACGACGACTGCAACGGCAAGACGGACGACAACCTGTGCGAAGACGGAAATCCATGCACAATCGGGACTTGTAACACGGACGGATCGTGCAAACAGGTAACGCCCCCCGACGGTTCTTGCGACGACAGCAACGCTTGTACGCAGGTGGACAAATGCATCGACGGCAAGTGCATTGGCGCCGATGTCATGACCTGCGATGACAAAAACCCTTGTACAACGGATAGTTGTGACATCGCAAAGGGCTGCATTCACACGAGCAAGGACAACGAAGCGTGCACCGATGACGGCAACGCCTGCACCACCGATGTGTGCCAAATCGGCAAGTGCGCGCACATTTTTGAGGCAGGCAAGCCCTGTCCGGACGACGGCGACAGTTGCACAAGCGATCTCTGTGACGCGGCGGGCACTTGCAAACATTCGCTCGACAGCGGGATTTGCAGCATCGGCGGCATGTGCGTGCAAGCCGGCGCGATCGACCCGAGCGACCCGTGCAAGGTCTGCAATCCTGTCCAAAGCAAAAGCGCATTTGTTTTGCAAAATGGCCTAGTTTGCGACGATGGCGATGCTTGCACGGTGTTGGACAAATGCAATTTCGGCGTGTGCAAAGGCAAGGCGATGGATTGCTCGGCCAACAATAGCGTTTGCGGCATCGGTATTTGCGTCAATGGCCAATGCAGCGCCAAAGCCAAAGACATGGGTCTTTGCGACGATGGCGATGCATGCACCGGCAACGACAGTTGCGTGGCGGGGTTTTGCAAAGGAACGCCTAAGGATTGCACGTATTTGGACGGCAAGTGCAACGCAGGTATCTGCCAAAATGGCCAATGCCAATCGCAAGCAAAACAAGGTGCCTGCGACGATGGCGACGCGTGCACGGTTGGCGATTCCTGCGCCGGCGGCGCCTGCAAAGGCACGCAAAAGGACTGCAGCGGCCTAAATTCTGTATGTGGCGGTGGCACTTGCCAGGGTGGCCAATGTGTCGCCACGCCGATCAACAACGGCGGCGGCTGCAACGACGGCAACGGCTGCACAGACAACGATCATTGCCAAAATGGCCAGTGCACGGGCAGTCTTAAGGATTGCAGCGCGTTAAACGACGCGTGCGGCATAGCGGTTTGCAACAACGGACAGTGCATCAAAGGTGCATCGGGCCCGTGCGCACCGGGCCAGATCGAAAACAATTCACAGGCGTGTGGTAATTGCGGCACCCAAAGCCGATCGCGCACTTGCAACAACAGTTGCCAATGGGGCGCTTGGTCGGCGTTTGGCGTTTGCGGCAGTCAAGGCGTGTGCGCGCCGGGGAAAACTGAATCTCAATCACAGGGTTGCGGCAATTGCGGCACCCAGTCGCACACGCGCACCTGCAGCAACAGTTGCCAGTGGGGTGCGTACGGCGCCTACGGTGCGTGTGGCAGTCAGGGCGTGTGCGCGGCGGGCGCAACCGATGGCAACTGCGCCGATGGGTGTCAACAACGCGTTTGCGGCGCGAATTGCGCTTGGGGTGGTTGCGGCTTAAAGCCGGGCAATGCTTGCGTTTATAATGCGGGCAAGAATTATCAGTGTTGTGGCACGCTGAAGTGGCAATTTTGTTCGGCGTCGTGTCAGTGGTTTCCGTGTCAGTATTCAGCGACAAGTGGCTGTAATTAGTTAATTGTTGCATCTGTCGCGCATTTCGAGCAGGGAAGAATTCTCGCCATGAGCTTGCGCGCCGCGATCGCCATTGGAATCGGCGCGTTAAGCGTGGTGAGCGCCGTTTGGGGCGTACCCGCCTTGATGCGCCGCCAGTATCAAACCGAAGCGATTCAGACACTTGCCAAACTGTCGCGCACGGCGTCGATCTATTTCGTCAAACCGCGCGGCGATGAAACGGGCAACCGCATGTTGTGCCAATTTCCCCAAGGCGAAATCCGCTCCACGCTGGCCAAAAGCTGTTGCGATCCGAGTGTCAACAACGGCGATGGGCTATGCGATCCTGCTAAAATGGAATGGAATCGCACCCTTTGGCTAGGTCTGCGTTTCCAGCCGACGGAGGCCCACGCTTACGTTTACGAATACAAGGCCAGCGGTACGTTGGCGGCTGCAAAGTATGAACTTTCGGCGTACGGCGATCTGGATTGCGACGGTGTTTATTCGACTTTTCGCTTCATCGGTCATGGCAGCAAAGATTCGTCGCCCATCGACTGCATCCTGACGGAATCAGCGGAATTTCAGACTTTTTCGCCTGAAGAATAGCCGATCGCAGCGTGTCGGCCGAACGCCACCGTGTCGGTCAACGGCGCAGCTACAATTCGCGCAAAGCCAAAGCGATTCGACCACCTGCGGCCCACGCGAGCACATCCGAAGTCGGCAACGTACCCAGCAACGCGTCAAATTCCAAGTCCAACGACCAAGCGGTAAAACGGTGAAGATCTGGAATAGTCAGGCCCACTTGCAGCTCCAACCCCGTGCGATGCTTGACCGTTCCCGTCGAATCTCCAGCGATGTTGAGCAGCGGGTGATTGAGCCACTCTTCGACCGTGGTGTGGTGAATATGTGTGACTAACGGCGTAAAACGCATGACGAAATCGCCGACGGGCACGCTCAGAACGCCGCCTGCCAGCAGGGCGACTTGCACTTGCGTGGCGTCGCCGTGTTCACGCGTGTCGGTCATCAGCGGCATCGTCGCCCTGTCGGCCTAGGCGTGTTGAAAGATAACACCTGAGCGCACAGCGACTTGCGCGCTCCAGCGCGGCGTGATTTTCAGGCGCAGATCCAGTTCGCCAATCGGCGAATTGGCGTACGGCAACGCTTCATCGCCCAGCGCCGCGACAAAAGTAAGCGGAATTGCAGCACTCGTTCGCGGCAGCAGGCAGGCAATTGTAGCTAGACTCAACAGTAAGGCGCGCATCTTTTCCCCCAACCGGCAGCATGCTAGCAGCCGGCGGGTTAGTTGCAAGTTGCGGTGAATTTGCGCAAAGTCGTGGCGATCAAATTGCAAAATAGGAGACGGCATGAGCAGCATCAAGATTGGCATTGTCACAGTCAGCGATCGCGCTAGTCGCGGAGAATATGAGGATTTGGGCGGCCCCGCCATCCACGCGTGGCTCCAAGGCGCGCTGAATTGCGACTGGACCGGCGTGGCGCGCGTGATCGCCGACGAACAACCGTTGATCGAGGCGACCTTGCGGCAACTTTGCGATGAAATCGGCTGCGCCTTGATCGTGACGACCGGCGGCACCGGCCCAGCGGCCCGCGATGTCACGCCGGAAGCGACGCGCGCGGTAATTGTCAAGGAACTCGCAGGTTTTGGTGAGTTGATGCGCGCGGTTTCACTGCAAAAAGTGGCCACAGCCATTCTCAGCCGCCAAACGGCCGGTGTGCGCGGCAAATCGCTGATCGTCAATCTACCCGGCAAACCCAAGGCCATCGGCGAATGCCTCGCCGCTGTGATGCCCGCGATACCGTACTGCATCGATCTGATAGAAGGGCCTTTTTTGACCTGCAACCCCGCTGTTGTGGCAGTGTTCAGACCCAAAAATTGAAGCCCGCAGTGCCGCGAAGTCCATTTTGCTCCTTGCCAGTTTTGGCAAACACCCTTAAACTCTTGGCCCTTGTCGTTGCCAACGTGGTGGCGATTTTACGCCGAGTTTGAGCCCAGCAGGTTTAGAAATGTCGCAAGTTACCGCATTATCAGATGATTCGCTCGTTGAACCCACCGCAGCAAGCCAAGCTGCCGCAGCGACCGACGCGGGCGATTCGGCGGCAGACGACAAAGAGGCCATTGCGGCGCTCAGGCTGCTGTCACAGCGCCAATTTGCGCGGTTGACGCGGCGGGTGCCGTTGCGCACCTTTCTGCCGGAGCTGGAACGCCTCGATCGCGCGGTTTTCTATCGTCATTTTAAGGGCTATCGTCCGCAAAAAATTGACGGCACCCATTTGGAAAAAGTGCTGCGGCGTGAGATTTTGGAAAAAGGCAACGGTCTTTTGGCGCAATTGGTCATCTACAACTGGGATGAGGCGGAACACCGGCTTTACGGCGATTTGCAGCGCGAAGTAAAGAAGATCAATGAGGATGTTGAGGCGATCACGGAAATCACCGACGAGCAGGGCGATGCGATTTTCGACGCGCTTGAAGGCCTGTACGACAAGCGCGACGTGCATATCGCTTGTCTCATCAACGGCGTGCGCGTGTCGGCGGAATACCGCGCCAAACGATTTGGCGATCTGGCCTGAGAGCGTGTGGAAAAACCTTTTCACCGCTCTCAAATGGGGTCTGGTGTTAGCAATTTCTGCCGATCGACCAGCCGCCTGCTCGGATTCAATTGTTTAGCCTCTATAACATCAATAACTTACGGAACGGGCACGCAGAAACTGCTAAGACCTGACCCCGCTCAGCAGCTGTGAAATGGATATTTCACAGCCTCTGAGCTGCGCCGTTCGTCGCCGATACGCCGCACACGGTGGATTACCTGTGCACAGTTACAGCACAGTCTTGGTACTTGCTGACAATTTCGCCTTTTTGACGCGTGGCAAAATTACCGCAAACGTCGACCCTTTGCCCACGGTGCTGGCCAATTCAATCCGGCCGCCGAGCGTGTCGACCAACTGTTTGACGATCGAAAGCCCAAGTCCGACGCCGCCCATTCTGCGGCTACGTCCCTTGTCAACACGATAAAATCTTTCAAAAACGCGCAGTTGATCGCTGGCGGAAATGCCGATGCCGCTGTCGATGATCTCAATGCGCACCCACTCGACTTCCTGCACGCGCGCGCGCACTTCGATGCGCCCGCCGGCGGGCGTGTATTTCACGGCGTTTTGAACCAAATTGCCGATCACCACCTCCAAGGCGCCGCGATCGGCCAATACCTGCAGTGAATCGGGCGGTTGAGTCCATTTCACCGACAGACCGGCGTCCTGCGCTGGCTGCCGTTGCACCTCAAGTGCGTCCAGCAACAGCGGGGCGACGACCAACGGTTCCAAGTGCAGCGTATAGGTTTGGGCGTCGAGGCGACTCAGATCCAGCAATTCTTCCAGTAGCTTATGCAAGCGCTGGGCGTGGCGATATAAGGTGTCCGCAAATTTGCGAAATTTGGCTGGGTCTTTGGGCGGCGCTTCCGCAAGGGTTTCGGCGTAACCCAAGATCGCAGCGGTGGGCGTGCGCAACTCATGGCTGGCATTGGCAATAAAATCGCGGAGCATGCGGTCCAGCGCCTTGCGCTCCGTGACATCGTGGAACACACCGAGCGCGCGGTGGCCCCAATACTCGTGATCGGGCAGCGGCGCGACCAAGACGTCAAAGATGCGGTCCTGCAAGCCGCGGTGCACAAGCTCCACCTGACGGGCGCTGTCACCGGCCAAAACTTCCTGAAATGCTTTGTGAAGCGCAGCTTCCGGTAAAAGTTGCTGCAGCGGCGTGCCTTGCTTGAGCGGCGGCAAAAGCAGCGTTTCCCGCAGCGCGCGGTTGGTGATGACCACGCGCATCTTGTCGTCCACGACCATGGCGCCATCGTTCATCGCGTCCAAAACCGTTGAAAACAAGTTCGTTCGCGGTTCTTTGCGCAGCGCGCTCTTTTCGGTCACGGCTATTCCTCGGCGCGAAAGCAATAACCGATGCCGCGGATGGTTTCAATGCGATCACCCGCAGTTCCCAGCCGCTCGCGCAGCCGTTTGACGTGCGTATCCACCGTGCGCGTTTGCAAATCGGGGCTTAGGCCCCAGACGTCCTCCAGCAACATTTGCCGCGTTTGCACGCGACCGCGCCGCGCCAAAAGCGTGGCTAATAGCCGAAATTCAAGCGCTGTCATCTTGATCTCAACGCCCTCAACGTGCACCAAATGTCGCGCGTGATCGATGACAATGCCGTCTGCGGCCAACCTATTTTCCGGCGCGTCCGCGGGCTTGTCGCGCCTGCGCAAGACCGCGCGGACGCGCAAAAGCAACTCCCGCGTGGAAAACGGTTTGGCGACGTAGTCATCCGCGCCGGCTTCAAAACCAGCCACGCGATCGGCCTCGGCCGTGCGCGCGGTCAACATGATGACCGGCACTTGCGCCGTCGCGCTTTCCGCACGCAAGCGCCGACACACTTCGACCCCGCTCATGTCGGGCAACATCAGATCGAGCAGCACCAGATCGGGCTTGGTCTGCTTTGCCTGTGCGAGTGCTTCTGCGCCCGTGGCACACGCCAGCGCTTGCATGCCGGCCGTCTCGACGTGATGGACAATCAAATCGCGCAGATCCGCTTCATCTTCGACAACCAGAATGTTCGGAATCATGCGCGCTCCGCGGTGGCTATTCGCCACCTACGTTGATGAAATCACGGGACAGTTGTTGGCGTCGCCTGCAACGGCAAGACTACGATGTGCGCTTGCCGCTGATCGCCTTGACCCGTGTGGGTCATCACAGCCATGAGGCGATGCGTTTGCTCTTCAAAACCATTGGCTTCGACGCGAGCAGCTGGGCCGCGCACTGGCCATTGCGCCACAGGATCGTAAGAGTCACCGCGCTTTTCCAGCACAGTCGCTGTCGGATGCTCGGTGCCGCGCACAATCACCGCATACAGGCGGCCAGTCGCCGTGCGCAGCAAAACATCGGCTGGTGTTACTTGCTCATGCGCAACCGGCGCAACCAAACGAATTTGCCGACTTGCCAGTGCCGCCGCCACATTTTCCCGCACCTGCAGGCGCTGCACGATGCCGCCGCGATCGTCAAGGCGCGCGATCTCGATCGGACCGGCTACCCGGGCCAGCTGTTTGGCACTGCCTTGCCGCCACGCGATGCGGTGTCCATCGCTGGACCAACCGAGCCACTGCATCCAGGCTGGCGGCGGTTCCACGGCAGGCAATTCCGCCACGGACGGGGTCACTTCTGTCGGCAAACGAGGTGCCGTTGCCTGCACGGGTGGCTGTTCGGCATTTTTTTTGGGCGGCGTAGGCACCGTCGCGGGCGTTGGGGCTGGGGCCGCTGGCTGCGATGGCGGCGTCGGATCAAGCCAACGCTTGGGCGGCGCTTTGGGCGGAGCCGGCTGTTGGGCAATCGCAATTGAAAATACCGAGCCAATGACTGCCAATCCAGCGCAGCCGCCGAATACGGCCTTCGTGAAAATCGCCGCGCGTTGCATGGCCTAATCTCTGGGCGGTGGCGTTTCCAGCTCGACGAGCACCAAGCGCAACCGCGCCATGGTCAAAGGCGGATTGCTGGCGTTGATCTGGGCGTCAAACGATCCGTCAGACGAATCGTTGTCGGGCGGGCGCATGCGCGCCACTACGCATTGCAGCGCGATCGGATCTTTTTGCCCTTGCGGTGCAGGCAGGTACACGAGCACGCGATCGTACAACTCCGGCATGTGGGCCGTTTGAATGCGCAACTTGGTTTCAGCCAAACGCTGCAAGACGCCTTTGTATTTCTTGCGGTTGAATTCAAACTGCACGGGCCGATCGGCGCGTACGGCGGTATCGCGCGCAAACAGCGCCTGCACGGCCTCAAGCGAACCTGAAACCTTGCTGCCGCGCTTGCTTGGCTCTACGGTCGCGCTTAGGCGCCGCTGCGGTTCGGCGTGGGCTTGTTGCGCTTGTGCGACGCGGGCCGCGCCGGCTGCCCCCGCGTCAGCAGCCGCGGACGCCAGCGACCCGGGGATTTCGGCCTCGGCGGCGAGCGCTGGGGCGGCAGTGCCGCCCGCGTTCTTGCCGCGCATACCGCCAAACAGGCGCTTTACCAGCGACGCCCCCGTTTCCTGTGGCTTGTGGCCAGCCTTGGGTGCGGTGATAACTGGCGAGGCCACGTTTATGTCGCGAGAGACGGTGTTGACCAAGATCGGTTCGTTGACGTCGACCGCGTCATCGTCAAAAGCCTGCAAAAGGGCAGTTGCTTCAAGCGGTGGTTCGGACAGGAATTGCCCAGTAATTGCCACGGCGACAGGCGCGGGTTGGGCCACAACAGCTGGCTTTTCCACCGCCGCCGGTTTTTCAACAGGCGCGATGCGCGGGTTTGCCGCCGGCTGAACTGCGTTCATAAAAGCCGTGCGTTCCAGCGGCGCTTCAGGTTCAAATGCCCCTAAGATATTGAGCATTTTGGTGGCTTGCTCGTCGTCGTCCAAGGGCTGAGGTTGGCGCGGTGGCGGCGCTTTGAGCTGTAACCCAGCGGACGCCGACGGCCCTCGCGGTGCTTCGTGGATGGGCGTGTCGATGGGCGCGTGCGCAACCGTGGGCGTGTCTTCGGAAAAATTGGCAGAACTGGCGGCAAAATCATCATCGGTCGGCGACAGCTCAAATGGTGCGGTATCGCGGATCGGCCGCGCTGGCAGCGTGTAGACAAAACGCTTCAGCTCGGGATTGTCGCGGTTCTTACCGATCGAGACTGATCCGCCGCGTTCGATGTCGTGCTGTTCGATGAAATCTCGCAGCGCTGTCGCCGAAGATGTGGCGCCAACACGCTGAATTTGAACGGTAACTTGATGTTCGCCCCAGTCGCTGTCCGCCAGTGCGGCGCAGGCACCGTCGACCGCGATGGCATCGATTGCATCCTCGCCCTCAAGACGCAAATGCACGGCGTGGCCGACGGGCGGCGCGCGCAAAGTCGTTATAACGGCTTTATATCCGCCGAGTTGAATGAGCGTACCGATGGTACGCGTCGATCCCCACTCAAACGTCACCGTGGTGTCGATGGTGTCAAGAACGCCCAATCAGCCCTCCGCGCGCAGCACGCGCCGCCGACCTGTTTACCACGTCACACGCCGAAACGGAAAGGCCCTCAAAACGAACCGCCAAAACTTGCGCCGACATGCCAGACGCTGCCGCCGTGGGTCAAATTGCCAACCAAATCATTGGGGTCGGACTTGTAGATGCTGCGATCGGGCAAATATTGCAATTGCACACCGACATCGACGTGCAAAGGCGGGGCCGGTCCAGCGGGATCGCGGTCGCTGTCGTCATCGAGTTGCAGTTGCGTCGGCGCATCGTGGCTGCCAAAGCCGAACCGTCCACCGAGGCCGATCGCCTGCATGGGATTGTCGAGGTAGTTGAACGGGCCGCTCGCGCGTTGGGCCGGCGTTGGCCGATATTGGTAGCCGCTGCGCAGGGTCCAATTTTCATCTACATGAAATTCAAAGGCAATGGCAGGGGAAAGTGTGTCGGAGTAATGCAGTTGGATTGCGGGCGTATCGGTGCCAACGGCCAAAATCGGCCCAAGGCCAAGCGCATCCGCAGCCGGTCCAGACACGCGCAAGGAAACCTGCGGCGACGGATCTGGCGCCTGCGACCAAAATGCCAAGCCCAGATCTGTCGAAATCAGCAGGCGTTTATTTAGAATTTTCCACGAAGCGCCCAGATGCAATTCGTCCGGAGTAAACAGCGTTTCATGACCCAAACCGATGGAAAGATGCGCAGGCGAACCGATGTCGATGCCCGTGGGAATCTTGTATTCAAGCGACAGGCGCTGGCGGTAACTCGCTCCAAGCCATAGCCAAGGTGTCGGATGCAGCGCCATCCCAGCGGTCAAACGCGCCCGTGGCTCCAAGCCGATCCGCACGCTGGCCTTGTCCATCGTGTGGTTGGTTGGGTTGAGGTCGAGGTCGATCTGCGCGTTCAAGACCGCCAGCACTTGGGTGCCGACCCCGACCCACCACCAATCGGTGATGCGCCATGATGCGCCAAAAAGAAAGGCAATTCTGTCGGGCATGCCCTCGTACATAGGAAAATGCGGCGTTTGCGGATCGGGTCCGCTGATGCGAATGATGTGACCCTGCGGCAATGACAACGCCGCGCCGATCGCGACGCGATCGCGAAAAAGACCGCCCAACGGGTAGTGCCAACCGGCCATAAACGCTTGAGAATCACGGGGCGTTTGTGGCGCACGCGCCGAAAAGCCAGAGATGTATTGGCCGCGACAGGCCGCGTAGGCCGACGTGCAGACGGGTCGCGCCAAATCGACGTGAAGTTCATTTAAAGTCCCGTTATATCCAGCCCACGCCCCCGGGGTGACCGTGCCGCCGAGCATGGCCGGATTGTGAAAAGCCGCTTCGCCTCCCGACGCCGCTGCCGTCAGCGCGCCGGACATACCGACGCCGCGGGAGCCGGCACCGAACATTTCAAACACACTGGCGTCGGCGCAAATCGGCCAGAGCGTTAGTATAATTGAGGAAATGTGTTTGATCAAGGCGTTGCAGCCGTTCGACAGGGTTGCAGGACCAGATCAGCCAGCAAGCCCACGATGCCTTTGAGGGTATCGGACTCCAATAATTCAATGAGTTCTGGGATCGCGCCGACGGCCAGATCGGGCCTCAGCATCAAGCCCAGCGTCTGGTTGAGCGCATCGCGCGATGCTTCATCCTCGGCCAGCACTTCAGTAACGACGGCAAGCAGTTGCACGACTTGAGCCGTCGAACCGGGCAATGGCGTCGGCGGCAGGGCGCTGGGCGAAACGTCGGCGGCAAGCAGCACATCGTACCACTCGCCTAGGACGCCAATTTGCGGATCTTGTTGTAAAAAACAGGCGGCGAATCGTTGCAGCGCGGCCGCCCGCGACGGGGCAAATTCGCCGTTGGGCAAGTAGGACGCGGCCTGCAGGACAGTGTAAACTGTATCGATTAGACTGGGTTGTGCCGGATTGCGCAAACCGGCCAGCGCATCCAGAAGTGGTTTGGGATCAAAACCCGGCGCGGCGATGGATACCAAGGCATTGTGCAGCAGCGCCAGCAATCCGCTTCGTCCCGAAACCCCCGCCTGCTTCAGGAGATTTTGCATCTGGCCCGCCGAACCACTGATATCGCGGTTGATCGCGTCGACAACCGCCGGCATGCGCGGATCCCGCAACAAATCGGTCATCAAGGCATACAAATCCTGACGCAGGCACGTTTGCGCGATCCCGGAAAAGGCTGTCATTTCGGCGATTTTAGGCGGGATGGGCGGTTGCGCCTTGGCGTCGCCGGGCAGGGGCCGCAGGACAGCCACGACAATTGGAATCAAGCTGGTTGTTGACGGATCCTTGAGCAATTCCGGCATCTTTTTCATGCTGTCAGCGGGCATCGCTTTGGCAATATTGAGCACGAGGCGCACGATCGCGCGTTGCGTCGGTTCATCCAAATCGTGCGAAACGATGGCGGCGATGTGGTGCAGCTTTCCGTTATTGCCAAGGGCAACAAGCGGTTGCATCTGTTCGCCGACCGTTTTGCACGCGTTGGCTTCGGGCCGAGCCGGCGCCGAATCGTCAAGCGCACCGCACCCCAGCATCAGCACTGCACACAACTGCAGCGGGCTGTGCGCTTTCATGGCGCTGCGACACCGAGGGCACGCTGGCTCAAATCAAAGGGAAAAATTGCGATGCCGTCGTGAAGGTCCAAGGTACGCTCAACCAAATCCCAAAAACCGTTGGCGTGTACGGCCGGCAAATCTCCCATGCTATCAGAGGTCAACCACAGAGCGGGCCGGTCATCGACGCGCAAACGATCCAACACCAAATCGCCTACGGGTAATTGCAGCAGGTCGCTCAACAGCCAAACGCGGCTGGTCGCGGCCGGCTTGGCGTCGTAATCCTGATAGGCCAACGGAAGCTTGCCGATCTCAGACTGGAGCGCCGCGCCGCCGCTGCCCAACCAAACCGGCGTTGTGCCAAATTGACCCAAATAGACGCGGCTTTGACTCAGGTGCGTCGCGATTGCCAACGCGGCCGCGGGGACTCTGGCGACGTTGGGCTGTTGCAGCCGCGCAAACAGGTCTGCTGCGGGATGTCTGGGAGGGCCGGTTTGCAATTGGGCATTTTTGGCAATTTTGTTGATGGCCGCTGCCACTTGGCTGACGTTGGCTGCCAAATTTTCACCGGTCGGCGAGGTCACGAACATGCCAGCAGTGCCGGCCGATTCAGTCAGCCAACCCAGTGCCGAGTCAAACGAATCGGTGAGCAAATGCGCCTTCCAAGCGCCGTCACCCAAACGATCCAACGCTGCGCGCAGCGCCATTTCCATGTCCGGCGTCGACAGCACGACCCACACCGTCCACACGCGACCGGCTTGGCCTTCTACGTCGATCGATTCCGGAATGCCATCTTGGCCTTGCATCGCGAACATGCCGGTCATTTCTGGGCCCAGGCGGGTTTTTTGCAGCCTTGCCGACAGTTCGGCCAGCGTTTCCATTTTCTGGCCCGGTCGCAGCCAAAGGGCAAAGCGGTAGGCGTGACTCAACGCCACTGGAAAAAGTTCAACGCCGCTTCCCAGCAGTTTGATGTTGTACGGTTTGCGCCGCCACGCCGTGTCAGCCGCCCCCATGCCGGCGTCGGCAGGCGCAAAGCCGCCGTCCGCCAGCAACGCCGTCATTGGCACCTGCCCGTTGCGCGCTTCACGCGTTGGCTCGCCAACGGCACGGGTCACGGCCAAGACCTGGTCCAGCCCAACCGGCGGCAGCGTTTGCGCGCCAGCAGTCTGGTGGCGCGGAAGTTTCATGCTTGCCAATTCGGTGCGCAGGCCCTCATCGGCTGCGGCATCGGTTGGCGCAACGCGGCTTTTTCCTAGGGCTTTGGGCAGTGCGTCGAGGATTTGAGCGAAATCCAACTCGGAATTGCGAATCGAAGGCGAAATCAGGTCGGCAACGAGATAAGGCCGTACAGCCCCAACGATGTGCGCGCGAGTCGCTTTGGGCAATTGCGCGGCCCATTGCTGCAGCGGCCCTTGTGCGGCCACGGTGGCCTGCGCACGCCCTCCTGCGGCAACGATCATCAGCACCTGTTGCGCCCGGGCACCGCGCGCGATGGCCTCGAGCCGCAAAGGACCCAACTTATCGTTGGGCAATTTTTGCCAAAGATCGGCTACAAGCGCACGCGCCGCCGAGGGCTTTGCTCCGGGATCAAAACGCACCACAGCGCGAAATTCAGCCGCGCTTGCGCGCGAAAACACTTGGCTGACGCCTGCGGCGGCGCGCCACAGCTTGAGCGTTGGGCGGGTCAACGCATCCACTTCCGTCGCAGCCAAGCCGGGTGCTTCGGCCACAACCAAGATGTCCACGCCCACTTGGGGTGGCCATCGCTGGTCTGGCGTGAGGGTTCCCGAAAGCTCTACATCTTGTGCCGGCGTCGTCGGGTTTGTGCCGGCTTGCGTGTCGGCTTTGTCGATCGCGGACGCCTTGGGCTGCGCGCTGTTTTCGCCCTTTGGGGCCGAAGGCTTGGCTGCCGGCGTCTGTTTCTGTCCGCACGCACTGAACGCGGCAAGCGCCAGCGACATGGTCGCGAACATCTTAATTACAAGAAGGATTTGCCGCCCAGTCATGCCTACCCGTTTTGACGACCGCGTCTGCTTGAGAGCGGCGGGTCGCAGTATGCCAGAAGTGCCCAAGCTCGGACAGCCTAGATCCAAAGGTTCTGTGCGTACAAAGCAAAACGATTTCAGCCGCGTGTGTCGCGGCATCATTGCGCAAGTTCAAGTGAACTCATGCTCATGCAACCCTGCTGGCCGTTGGGCAGCCGCACTTCCAATCGGCCGTCGGCCAGTTCGGCGACTTTGCGCACCTCAAGACCCTCGGGCAGACCGATGGTTTCGCTCGCGCCTTGACAGGTCGTCAGCGCGGCGTCTTCTTCAATAACTACAGCATGAACCACCTCAGCCTCGGTGACTTGCGCCTGCCAGAGCCACACCAGCGCGATCACATGGACTGTCGCGCAGCTCAGCAATAGCGCCAGCCGTCCACCCGTGCGGTGTCTTGCGTCGGCGCTTAGACAGCGCAAGCCGAACAAAAGCAGCGCGGCGAAACCTGCGATAATCCCTAATATAATTAGTACATTTTGCGGGGCGGCGCGCGCGATCGCCACATCCAACTCGGGGCTTTCGTCAAAGATGTGCAAGGTGGCGTGGTTGCGTCGGGCGCGATCGGACAGCTCGGCTCTGACCATCGTCAAATTGTTGCGGATGCTGTCCGCCAATTCCGGCGTCGGCGCTAAGCGTTGCGCGGCCTTGTAGCGGCCGATCGCGCGTCCCGGTTGGCCAAGGCGCACCAGCGTATTGCCGAGGTTGTACTGAATCGCCACGGAGCGAACGTCGTGCATTAACAGCGATTCGTAGGCCTTTTTCGCGGCCGCATAATCATGGGCAAGGTAGGAACGGTTGCCCGAAGTAAATGCATCATCGAGGGTGGCTGCGGTCGCTCCAGCCGAACAAAAGGCGGAAAAGCCGAAAATAACTAGCAAACTCAACGCAACCGGCGAAGCGCCAGTCTTCTTGCCCGCTGCCAATTCGACGCGCTCAAGCACGACGCGCACCCTCGCCGCCGTCGCGGCGAGGTCGCCGTCGCGGTCGCCACCAGGTGCAAAGCGCGCAAAATCACAGTGCTGCAATTCGATGGCCAACTGTTCGGCGTCGGCCGGATCGACCCCACAGCGGTCAAGTTGTTGCCGGAGAGATTGCTCAGTTAGCCCAGCCAGTTGCACAGAAAATGCCCGCTGCAAGTACGCGCCAATCGCATCGCGAATGGCCGCAAAGCCGCGGTCGGGTCCGATGCTTGCGACACCGGCGAGTCCCGCTGCGGCGTCACCCAGCGCGCTGGCGCGCTTCAGCGCGGGCAGGCGGCGCGCGCGCCACACGCGAACGCGCAAGACTAGCAGGACCAAAAGCGCGCCGAGCCATGGCAGTAGCGCAATCAACCACGCAAATCGCAAACGAGCCCATGGGGTTCGCTGCGTCTCAGCTAGGCGCGCTTGCGCGGCGATCGGGCTCAAATTGGCAAACGGATCGGCCTGCGCCGCGACTGCCTTGGGCGTCACGCCATCGCCCTCCACCTTGGCGGCTGCCACCTGTGCGGTCGCTTCGCCCACGATCGTGACCTGAAAAGGCCCGACCGTGCTGGTTTCAAAGCGTTCTGCAACCGGGTCAAAAGAAGTCCACTCCACCGCTGCAACGGTATAAACACCCGGTTTATCAAAACTTATCACGGACTTCCACGTGCGCGAGCCGCGCAAGCCGGCGTCGGTGTGCTCAACACCTTCATCGGCACGCGCGGGCAATGCGTCGACGGCCATGTTGGCCTGAGCGGGAGGAATAATCGCCTTAAGTCCCAGCAGATTGCCTTCGCCAGTCACCGTATAGTCGAGCAACAGGCGTTCACCCACCTGCGCAGTCAAGCCGCCGCCCGTCTTGCCGCCCGCGCTCAAAGAGCCGTTTAATTTCAACGACCCTACGTTGCCTACGACGAAACTCGACGGGCGACCGAGCGCGGGAATGGTGCGGACTTCCAACTCGATCGGCGGCGTGAGGACTTTGGAAGCGCGGGTTTCAAACACGTCGCCAATTTCAACGCGAAAGGCCGGCCCTTCGATGCGAATTTTCCCCGGCGTGGCGGCCGTCAACAGCATTTTTTGGGTACTTTGCCGCACATACGCGCGGCCCCCAAAATTCACCTGCTCTTGCGGCGAGCCTTTGGGCTGCAGATCCTCAATGTCGAGGTTGCCCCATTTGGGTTGGGTCGTTTGCCGGATGGCGCGCAGGCCGATGCGCTGAGACCAGTAAACTTCATAAGTAATGACAAATGGTTGTCCGACAAACGGCGACGAGAGCGACAACACCGGATGGATGAATACCGGCTCACCCGCGTGGCGCTGAAGGTCCGTTGCCTGCGCGACCGACTGCGCCGGCATGTTCGCGGCATCTTGGCTAACAACCTCAATTTCTACACTTTCGCTCCGCGCAACCACCCGGCCATCGCTGCGCAGTTCCACGGGACCCAGCACAAACTTGCCGGCGCGCTTGGGCGTGCCGACAAACGTGAAGACTTCGCTGCGATCGACGCTGCCATTGACGATGTTAACTGAGTTCTGCCGCCCTGCTTCGCGAAAGTCAAAGCCATCGGGCGATAGTGCTGTCATTTCATCGTATTCACCCGACGCCCGCAGTTGAACCTGCAATTCCTCATCCAAAGCCAGCCGCTTCACGCTGACCTGAAGTTGCAGGTGGTTGCCTTGCGCGGCGTAGGCCGGCGCGATCGCCGGCAGCCAGCCGAGCATCACGCAGAGTAGTGCAAGAAAATGCTTAAATAGCATAGACCTGTGATGCACAGCCAACGCGCTCACTTACCAGTCCTTCGCAGGGGTCGCATTGCGAAATTGCGATTTGCGCAGCGCCTCCTGCGCTTCGAGGTTGGTTGGATTGTGATCGTTGCGCTCCATTTGCTGCTTGAGCTGCGAAGTATCCGGCTTTTCCTCCGGTTTCTTTGGCTCCTCCTTTTTCTTGTCCTGCTCCTTTTTGTCCTCGTCTTTCTTGTCGTCTTTTTTGTCCTCGTCCTGCTTGTCTTTGTTGTCCTTGTCACTGGGTGGCGGCGGCTCTTCGATGCGCAACACGTAGAAATTCTGCCCATCTTTCTCAGCCCACAGGCGCAACTTCACTGTCCGATCGGCCTTTTCACCTTTGATCTGCAGCCCAGTGGTCGCCGTCCGGCCTTTGCGCGCCGCAGGGGTATCATCTCCCTGATTTTCAGCCCTTTTCTTGCCATCGGGTTCAACGCGCTGTCCTTTGACCAGTTCCTTTGTCCCTCCCTCGTCGTACGCCGTCATCTCCAGCGGGCCATGAGAAAGATCATAACGCGCCGTAACTTGCAGGTTTTGCCCCGCCTTTTGGGCAATTTGCAACCAATCTTGGTCGCCTTTGCAGATGCGCATCAGCTGTTCGCTGCCAACCTGGACCGGTTTACTTTCGGCGGCGCTGTTGTTCGGCTCAAATTCGTCATTGCCGTCAGGGCAGGGCGGCAGGATGCGCAGTTTGAGCGAATACGGCACGTCCAAATTGGCTTCGGCGCGATTCACCAGTGGTACTACGGTATTGGGCGGTAAAATCACATGCGGAATTGGCGGCGGCGGCGGCGGCGCTTGGCCCCGCGGCTGCCCGGGCTGTGGCGGCGGCGGCTGACCGGGACCAGGTGGCATTTGCGAGGGATCTCGCGGTTGGCCCATAGATCCTGGCGGTTGTGCAGCTGCGGGCTCCGACATCTGCACGCTGCCCGGGGGCAATGGCGGCAGCGGAAAACTCGGTCCCTGCACCCCCCCGCCGGTGACGCGAACGCGGTACGTGCCTGCCGGTGGTTCCAACACGGCCACCGTGCGCACGATCGCCTGCGCACCGACGGCGGCGCTGCCAATCGCTTGTCCCCAAAGTGTGCCTTTGTCGTCATAGACTTCTACGGTCAATGTACCCGCCAAATCCTGCGCATCGGGCAAATCTTCGATTTTGGCCGACAAATCGACAAACAAGCTCTCGCCCTGTTTGATCTCGACGGCGTACCAATCATCGTCAGCGGGACAGAGCTGCAATTCCTCCATCGGCGACTGCAGTTGCGGCGGTCCGAGCGGATTGGCCTGTAGTGCCTGATCGTTGTCCTCCCAAGCGTCGTCGCGCTCACCGCAAGGCGGCAAGATCGCCATCGCGAGTTCGTAATCGGCCTCAGTATCCAGAGCGCCGCGAATTTGCACGATATAAATGCCCGGCTGCTGGGCAAAAGCCAGCCGCGCCACCAAGCCTTCCTTGCCCTGACGCGCCTGGGCCACGATTTGACCGTTGCCGTCCAAGATCGCGATTTCAATCTTGTCGCTGCCGATATCGACCTTGGTTTTCGCTTTAATCGCCAGCCCTTGTCCCATTTGCAGGCTGACACCAAAATGGTCGTCATTCATCGGGCACAGCCGCGCTTTAATCGGCTCTCCAACGGCCACGTGCTTTGCCGCAACGGGCGAATCGTTGGGCTCATACTTGTCCTCCAGGCGATGGCAACCCGGCAGCAATTTCAAAGTCAGATCGTAGGCACTCTCGACTTCAGCGATGTTGCGCACGTCGATGATCACTGTCTCATTCTGGTCCACTCTGCCCAAATCCACTGCATCCATCGGCGGTTCTCGGTCGTGGGCCCCGCGCAATATCGTGGTGCCATCCTCTTTGAGCAACCAAAGCCCCAATTTGGCCGCCGCACCGGCCAGAGCGTCTTCAGATTCCGCGGCGGGCGTCGTATCGGCCTTGGTTTTGACGGTCGCGCTGAAACGATCGCCCGGCTGCAACGGAATCTTAAATAGGTCGCGATCTTCAGGACAAGCGCGCAGATCCAGTGTCTGTTCCCGCTGATCGGCAGCAAACGTCAGCGGCGTCGCTTGGGCGAGTTGGTCGTTGGGCTCGTTGGCCTTGTCGCGGCTGCGACACGGAGGCCACGCGCCCAAGCGCGCGATCTCCAAATTCTTTTTTGTTTCAACGCGATCGGGAGCCGCCAGCAGCGCTTGCTCTAAGCTCGTCACCGCTGACCGGTAGTGCGGCAGCGGATCGACAGGCGCCGCAGCCGCGCCCGGCGGTTCGGCATCCGGCGCCTTGACGGGTGCCTTATCCGGCTGACTTGGCTTGGTATTATCGGGTTTTTTGCCGTCCTTGCCTGGCGCCGCATCTTTGCCTTGATCCTGCGCGGCAGCCTGCGTTTCCAACTTGCGCGCCCACTCCAATTGCGTTGTACCGGTGGCGTAATGCACATCGGCTTCCAGCGCGCGGTTGCGTTCGCGCATGCCGCCCAACGCGCGTGAGAAACTGGTGACCGCATCCTGATGCAGCCCCAACGCCGCCTGCGCGAGCCCCAAATTATACCAAATAATCACGTGTTCCGGCCGAGTGCGCCGCACTTCTTCAAAGCTTTTGAGGGCGTCGCCAAACTTTTGCTCCTCGATCGCTTTGCGGCCCGCGGCCATATCCGAATTCTCATGCTGCAGCCATCGCGGAACCGCCCAAGCGCTGGCCGGCGTCAGTACGCTCCAGATCGCGCCAAACGCGACGGCCGCAAAGGCGAGCGCGGCTGCTGCCGAGCCCGGTTGCCGGGCAGAATCTGTCGAGAACTTGCGGGTGCGCCGCTGCCGCCGGCGCGTTCCCAGCGCCGTGTCGATAAGCAGCAGTAAAATCGCCGGTCCCAGCAAATACTGGTAGCGATCTTCACCGAGCATTTTGAATTGTGCTGTATATTCAGCCTTTTCCAAAGCGTCGAGCGCGGCAAAGAGCTGCGGTGCGACCGACTGATTGGCGTAATGAAAAGACTTGCCCCCAGTGGTTGCGGCAATCTGGTCGAGCAGCGCCATGTTGAGCTTTGAAAAAATCGGATCGCCTTTTTCGTCCTTTTGCACGCCGTTGGCCACGCCGTCTGGGCCCAAAACGGGCACGGGATCGCCAAAAGCGCTGCCCACGCCGACTGTGAAAATCTTGATGCCGGCTGCGGCAGCCTTTTGCGCCGCTTCGATCGCCGCGCCTTCGTGATCTTCACCGTCGCTAAATAGAATAATCGCTTTGTTTTTTGAACCTTTAAACTGCGGCATCAGGTTGTCGGTGGCTTCCGCCCGCGCGTGCTCCTGCTCGCCGGTGAGCACCTCCATCGCTTGGGTGAGCGCTCGGCCGATATTTGTCCCGCCCACCGGCACATCTTCCGGTTTTAAATCAGCAAGATAGGTGCGAACGACATCGTGATCGGTCGTTAGCGGGCATTGGGTAAACGCGATGCCCGCGAACGGCACCAAGGCCACGCGGCCGCCGGCCAAGCGATTGAGAAGACCGGAGATTTCCAGCGCCGTGCCCTGCAGTCGATTCGGTACCACGTCTTTGACGAGCATGGACTTGGACGCGTCCACGACCAGCGCGATGTCGATGCCGGCGTTGGACACCTCCGTTTCGCGCACGCCATATCGCGGGCGTGTTAGCGCCGTCACCGCGAAAATCAAAGCCAAGCCTGTCAACACGATGCGCCAAATCGACTTGCGTGACGACCAGTTAGCCACCAAGCGTTGCACGACAGGACCTGTCCCCAAATTTTTCAAGCGCACGGAAAAGCCGACGTGCTGGGCGATCATCCACGCCACAAGCGCGACCGCGCCGCCGAGCAGCCAAAACAGTTCAGGTTGAGCAAAGTTGAGCGCGTCCATGCAAATCCGGGCAATAACCAACGAGGGTGGGGAAAACTTACGGAAACGTGCGCAACCACGAGCGGCGCAACACCAATTCAGCCAGCAGCAAACACATACCTGCGACCAACCAGCCAAAGAACAATTCGCGGCGGTTGGTGTGAACTTTGATCGAGAACGTTGTTTTTTCAAGATCTTTAAAGTCGTTGCCAAATTTAGCCGCATCGTAGCTGTCATAGAATTTGCCGCCAGTCAGGTCGGCGATCTGGCGCAATAGCTCGGGATCGGTGGGGAAAGCGCGATCTGGCCGCTGATACACTTTGCGGCCGTAGGCATCGACCAGAGGCCGACCGCGCAGCGGATCGATCGACGGCAGCCGCGTCTCACGGCCCGAACCGACCTGAAACGTAAAGATTTTGACGCGATCCTTTTCCGGCAGCGAGGACACGTACTTGGGCACTGTCAGCGGATCCATTTTGCCGCCTTCCTGCTTGCCGTCGGTGATTAGAATCAGCATCTTGGATCGCGATTTGGCTTTTTCAAGGCGCAAATACGCGCGGTTCAACGCGTCGCCGATGGCCGTGCCGCTGCCGTTGATGGTGCAGTTGTTGCTGCAGGATTCCGC
>CAMDBH010000008.1 GCA_945889325.1 Klebsiella pneumoniae | reverse complement strand
CAGAAAATACTTTTAATAATTCAGCGATTGTGTTCCAAACCGTGCGCCCCAATGTCCGCAGATCACCGGTTGGCGGTAACCAGGGCTGATAAAGTTGAGAATATCTCTCAAAGTGTCAGATGGTTACCGTTCTTGCGATCGCCCTGGTGAGTTTCGCGCATGATCTTGACGATCGAGCAAACATCGCGCAAAATGCCCTGCGATTGCTGTATCTGCAGCGAAACTAAATTCAACTTTGGAGTTCAGTCATGCTTTTTCGTCGCTCATTGCTTGTTTTTGCCGCTGCTCTTGCCGCGGGCTGTGCGTCCACAACAGCGTCGTCGAGTACGACAACGGATACCGGCGGCAGTAGCGATACCGCGGCTGACTCTGGCTCCTCTGCCGACAGCGGTGCCGCGGCTGACACCGGCACCGCGACCGCGGATACGGGCGCCCCGGCCGATGCAATCGGCGGCAATGTCGGCAATCCCAGTGCTGGTGGCGTGGTGGCCGCCGCCAATGGTTGCGCTGGCTGCCATGGTGCCGATTACGCTGGCCAACTGGGTTCTAACATCACGCCGTCGGCGGTTGGTATCAAGGATTGGACCGTGGCCGATCTGACCAAGGCTGTGCGAGAAGGCATGAACAAGACGCGCGCCCTGTGCGCCAGTATGTCTAAATACACAAAGTTGACGGACCAGGAAATGCTCGATCTGCACGCGTTTTTGATGTCGCAGAAGGCTGTCGAGGCGGCCAACCAAGGCAGTCTCTGCAAATAGTTTGATCACGCGTTTGGCCGGTGCGGTTTTTTGTCGTCCAACGCCAAATTCGTCAATCCGTATGAATTTCGCGCCCAGCTGAGCTTGCCTTTGCTGGGCGCGAATTTTTTTTGTCGCCCTGGATGTTTTTTCAGCGGTTTTGCCGCGGCGAAAATGCTGTGCCTCCCGATAACTCCTCTCGCATAGCCGCTTTGGCTGTTGCGGGAGGCGGGCATGGCAGCGCAGAGCAACCATCCATCGATTCTGACGGGACTTTTGTGGGCACCGGCGGCTGTGTTGCTAGGCTTGGGTAGCGCCGTTGGGCTGTTTGTGCCGGTGCATTTGCCGGTGGCTTTCGACGCGTTGCTGCTTTGGCTGCTGATTGCCTTGGTTTTTTTGCGTCGGCGCAGCTTGGCTGGGCCGTTTGCGGCCGGCTGCGTGCTGTTGTTGCTGGGTGTTTTTCGCGGCGCTCTGAGCATGCAAGTGCCGTTGATCAAACTGGATCTGCCACTGCCGCGCACCGAACCGCCCATCCAATGGCTGCAAGTGCACAGTGAACCGGAGTGGACGGAAAATGGCCACCGCTTTGTCGCGGATTGGCTGGCGGTCTGCCGCGGGACTCCGGGGCAACCGGGCTTGGATTGCCAAGCCAGACAAGGGCTTGTGCGCGTAGACGTGCGCGCCCGCGACGTGCGCGTGCAGGCGGGCGATCGCGTGCGCGTGCCCGCGTTCACGCAACCGCCGCCGGGTTACCAGAATCCGGGAGCGTACGATCTGCGGGCGAACTGGCAACGGCAAGGGATCATCGCCGAAGTACACGTCAATGATGCGCGGCGGATCGCCATCGAACCCAGCAAATTGCCACAAGATTTAAGTGAACTGGCCCCATGGCTGGCCGCAAAAGTGCGTTCGACCTTCGGCCAACTGCGACGGCGGTGGAGTCAATCGCTGACCGAGCAGGTGTCTGGGCGGACTGGCCAAACCCTGACGGCGCTGGCGCTGGGCGAACACGGCAGCACCGATTTGGCTTGGAACAATTGGCTGGTTGCAACCGGAACTGCGCATATCATTGCCGTTTCTGGCAGTCACTTGGCCTTGGTTGTTTGGCTGATGCGGACTCTTTTGCGTTTTTTCGTCGTGCGTTTGCTGCCCAATTTGCTGCGGCGGCGGCCGATCGACGCTTGGCTGGCCCTGCCCTGCATTCTAACAGCTTGGAGCTACGCGCTTTTGACAGGGTCGGCCGGTTCGACGCTGCGCGCGGCTTGGATGGCAACCGTGTTGCTGAGCGCCCGCGCCGTTGGCCTGCGCCCGCCGCTGGCGGAATCCCTTGGATTTGCGGTATTCGCGCTGCTTTTGGTCGATCCGGCCGTCGTGGCCGATCTGGGTCTGCTGCTGTCGATCGCTGGCGTTTTGGGGCTGGCGTGGGCGGGAGGCGACAACGTCGACGCGGCGCTGCCGCTGCTGCAAAAACTGCGCGCTCATCTGATTGCACTGTGGCGAAGCTGCCTTGCGCCGCATGCACTAACCGCACCGATCGCGTTGTTGGCGTTCGGGTCGCTGCCGCTTCTAGCGCCCGTGGCTAATTTGCTCGTCGTGCCGTATGCCGGTGTGATCATGCTGCCTTGTGCGCTTTTGCTGACGCTTTGGGCCAATTGTATGCAAACGCCGCTGATCAACCGCGTCGCGCAACTGTTGATGCAGCCTATCGATTGGTTAGTTGCCCTGCCCGACTGGCTGTGGCCGGTTTGGCGCGGTCAAGGAACGCTTTCGTTGTGCGTCGGTTTGCTGCCTATGTGCTTGTTGGCGGCGTATTGGCACCGCGGTCGCTGGCTCAAGCGCGCGGTGTTGCTGCTTTGCCTGACCGCGCTGGCGTTCTTTTGGCAAAAGCACGTTGATCATGTGCCTTACGGGCATGTGCGCGTCACGATGCTCGATGTTGGACACGGCGATTGCACTCTCCTGGAATTTGCGGATGATTCCGTGATGTTGGTCGACGCAGGTGGCTTTGTCGGCGACGACGGTGCGGTCGGTAGACTGGCCGTTCTGCCGTATTTACAACGCCATCGCATTCGGAAAATCGATCGGATGGTGCTGACCCATGGGCATCCGGATCATGAAAATGGCCTGTTGGCGGTCGCGCGCGCGATGCCGGTGGGCGAATTCTGGTGGAATGGGCAGCAACCGCATGGGGCCGAACACAAAAACCTGATGATTGAATTGCTGCATCACGGAGCAAAGTGGCGTGATTTTGCAGCATATGGGCTGCCAGTGCAGCGTTCGTTTCGGTTGGGCGGCGTCGACATTGAGGTGGTGTGGCCACCGGCTGATCAGGCGCCATTTCTGCCGGTTCTGGATTTCAATGACAATTCACTGGTGCTGCAGATCAACGCCGGTCATCAAAAGGCCTTGCTGGCGGGCGATATTGAAGAGTCAGCAGAGCTTGCGCTTGTCAGATCGGGTGTTTTGCAACCGGTGACGCTGCTCAAAGTTGCGCATCACGGCAGCAAGACTTCAAGTACAGACGCGTTTTTGGATGCAGTGCAACCGCGTTTGGCAATTGCCGGTGCGCGGCCTTGGGGACAACTGCCATTTCCGCATCTGCCGGTGGTGAAGCGGTTTGCGGAGCGTGTCGTTCCGTTTTGGATCACTGATGGGGGTTGGATCCAAGTGGAACTCGGCGGCGACGGCGCGGTCGCCCGCCAGGGCCAACGGACTTGGTCGACATCAGGCAAATGAGGTAGGCTGAGGTTGCGCTTTGGAGCGTTCGCATGCCTTTTTCCTATTTGTCACTTTGGGCCAGTTGCTGCCTATTTATCCTCGGTTGCATCAAATCCGCCGCGGACATGCCGACTGACGTCGCCAACCCACCCGACAGTGTGCAACTGGCGTCGGACGCGAGCCAAACGGCCATTTCGCCCGGCACGTCGCCTGTACAACCGCAATGCCCTTGCTACAAAGCCAAAAACTGCCCTGACATCCAAATTGGCAACGTGGCCTTCCTGCCTGCCGTACCGCCCGGCGACTGGGCCAACCAAGCCAACAGCGGTATCGCTTCGGCATTGATCGTCATCGCGCATTTGAATGGCGACCTGCCGACCGCGCAGATGATCAGCGATGCGCAAGCGCTACTGCAGAAGCAGTCTGCGGGCGGTTGGGATCCGCACAATGGCAACGGCGATCCCGCGGGTGTGTCGTCGTTGCAGTTGGTAGCTCTGGCCAAGGCCGCCGAATTGGGCGCGTCGCCGCGGCAATTGCCAACCTGTGAGGCTGTGTCGGAAGATCTGGCCGCCAATCGCCCGCTGATTGCGCTGGTGGCTGCGCAGACGAATAACCCCTATCCGTCGCAAGCCTTCAAGCCAGGTCCGCAACAGTTTATGGTACTTGTCGGCATGGATAGCCAGTTCGCGTATGTGCTCGATCCGGCGCAACCGCTGCTGCTTGACGCTTGCGGTCTAGAGTGCCGCGGTCGCAAATACGATTTGTGGCAATTTGCCACGGCATGGGCGCAAAACGGCAACCTAGCGGTGCGGGTGGCCTATCCGATGAAATAGCGGCGGTATGGGCTAGTATTTCACGCTAAATGCGGCGTAAAGCTGCGAACTTGTCCGCCAAAACAAATACTGGCGCGACACCCCGTCATGCAGCGATGCCGTGTAGCCCAACGTCGGATCGCCCATGCCGTAAGCCAATGTCAAATCGCCTTCAAACCCTGATACTTTGGGCAATTCCCAACGCACGTAGGTCTGGTAGCCGTACGACCCTTGCATCGGCTGCTCGGCAAATTGCGGATCCGCGACCGCACCCGGAAATCCGTAGGCCGATGGCGGTGGCGAACCGACTTGGTAGTACCAAGTGCGGTGAATGACTCCGGAAATGCCCAAAGTCAACGGCAGCGGCGCCAAGGCATATTCAGCCTCCAAAATCCCGCCAATGTGCCATTTGGGGTTGGGGTTGCCGCCGGCCATTTCGCGGTATTTCGCGATGTAGGCTTCGCCGTAGCCGACGGCGCCTAGGGTCCACGCGCCGCTCTTCCAATCCGCGGCTGTGCCGAGGCGCGGGGCGGTGTATGGGCCCATCAGCTTGGTCGAAAACGAGCCGGGAATCGAAAGGGCGCCGGTGATGCGCGCTTCCAGTTCGCCGCCGGAAAATGGTATCCTAGGCAACAAGTGCTTGTAATAAAGCGCAATATCGTCATTGCGCAGACCCGTTTCGCCCGGGTCGGCCAAGAAGCGTTGGTAGAAATAGCCACGGACTTCAACAGTATCCTGCTTTGTGAGGTGATAGCCCACGTAAGCATACAGGAAGTTAACCAATTTGTTGTTGGCGGCGCCTTCCAGGTCGTTTTGGATGAGCAAGCGGTGAGTTTCAACGGTCAGGCCAACTTCCCACAGTTTTTCGCTAGCCGCGACCGTCGCCGCCGTTGGCAGGGTCGTGGCTGTGATTTCTAGCTCAAGTCCTGGTATTTCCGGCGTAATAGCTGGCGTAACCTCCAGCGCGAGCGCTGGCGGCTCCTGGGCCGCGGCGGTCTGCGCCACAAACAGCAGCGCCAGAAGCGACAACCGCACGCAACTAATTGTAATAAGTGAAGGCATCGAGGAAGTACTTCATCTCCAACTCGTAATCATAAGCGAAACCGGGGGAGCCGCCATCGTCCTGTTGGTTGATGACGTCGGCGGTATAAGCCCGTACAATCAAATAGCTAGCAATGTTCCGGTCGCGGTCGACGGCCACCCACTGGTTGCGGTTGGCGATGTAGGCCCAAATGTAGCGGCGACCATCGGGACCGATGAATTCGTTATAAGTATCACTATGGTGGGTGTCAGTCGCATCGACGGCGGGCGTTTGCGGGTCGTACTTGCAGGTGTTGAGCGCCGTACAACCGCCAAAGGCGTATTTGACCGCCATGCTGCGAAAGAAATCTAGGAAATCCTGTTCACGCTCAAAGATTTTGCCGCCGATCCAGTCGCGCATCTCAATGCGGCCGCTAAAGGCCGGGTCATGGGTGTCAGCGGCAAATTGAGCGACTGCAAGTGGCTTAAAGTAAGGATAAACATCGTATTGACCGCCGATCATGCTGGCCACGACGTCTTCGGCGACAGCGTTGTAAGACGCGTCGCCTGCTTCAGAAAAACTGGCCATGTAATAGCCTTCGGTTTGATTCAAGTCGTAATTGTCGATCGGCCAAAGCCCGACAAAGGCCTGCATCGCAAAAAGTTTGTCCAAAATGATGCCTTGCTGCGTCACGTCGCCGTAAAACTTGTCGTAGGTCGTGCTAAAGGGTCGCTCACCAGAAGACTGTTGAATCACGGCCTTATGGAAAGCCGCCATCATCTGATTGGCTTGCGACGCTTCCTTGTTGAATTTTGACACCAAGGTGTCGTAGTAATCGACATCAGAGCCTTTTGCCGCCGGATTGACCACGCCGACCCGCCGAAAAGCGTCGACCAACACGTCCGGCGCCCAATCGGTGGTCCACATCGGCAAGAAGCGGCGCAACTCGGTTATCATCGTCGCCGGCGCATCGGCATAAGCATGTAGATCCCAGAACTTGCGATAGACGCGGAAATTGGTCCATTGGTACTGCCATTCATAGCGGTCGATGTCGTTGGCGATAATTTCGCTCGGCGTGGTCCCGGAATCGCCCATGCGGCAAAGGGGTGTATACTGCAAGTGCTGATGAGAACAATATAAAAACTGCGTTTCCTTGCCGTCTTTGTTAAAGCCCAGTGGGTCGTTCCACGGCGCGGTCGCGCTGACTTGGCCGGAAATGCTGCTGCCGCCTTTGCCGCTTTTCTGGGTGTTGGCGTAAATCCAAGCGATGGCACCGGCATCGTAGGGCCCAAAGCCGGGATGCCAAAACACCCGATCCGGCGCGGCGTTGTATTCCATCACGCTGGACGAATACATGCTCACATTCGTGGTGTCACCGATTTTGTACGTCGGAAAGTTTGGCCTATCGACCGAAGCCATGAAGTTGTGCTCCAGCCCTAGCACATGGCCAAATTCATGCCACATCACTTGGCTCCAGTAACTATCGATAAACGCTTGGGTCCATTGCTCCTTGGTCTCCCATTTGCCGCCGACACAATGGCGCGCGTTCTTCTTCATCATTTCTAGGAAGGAAAACGCCGCTGGCACGTCTTTCTTGACTCGACTATGCGCCCGCTGCAGTTTGCGCGGCAATTCGACGTGGTTGCGGGTGAGCTTTTTCATTTTGTTAAGGAAAGCCGCGGTGTTGGCCAGCCCATCTTTGCCAGCCATGCCCGCAATCGGCTGTTTGCCGTGATCGATGGCACCGGTCAATTTGTGAAATTCCGCTTCATCGGCCAAAGACTTCCAAATTTCCTCCGGCCCGTAGACGCCGTCTTGACCTTCGGGCATGACAAACAAGTTCATCCACGGATCGGCGTAAATCCAATACGGCAAAACCGCGTAATAAGCGTTGTAAAAATCTTGGTCTTGCTTGGCGATAAAATCCTTTGGCCCAAGCGGACCTACATCCGCCACCGGCTTTTGCAAGTATTCCTGCATCTTGCCAAAGAGCGATGAATTGGTGTTGTGCAGCGTCACCACCTTTTTCTCGTCCAGCGCCGCCACCGCACCTTCAGCGCACGTGCCGACTGCGGCGGCTTTGGCGCAGACTTTGGCTTGGTTGGCCGCGCAGGGCGTGACCGCATCGTCGGCGTTGCGGCAAGCGGGCGCGGTGCCATTGGGGCACAAGTCGGGCCAAGCGTCAGCGCTGTTGATGTTTGCGCTGGCGCCGATCTGCTGCAAATAGAAGTCGATGCGCTGCACATATTCGTCTTTAATCGCAAAATCGTTCAAGTTGATCGAGGCTGACAGCGTCTCACCCGTCCGCGGATCTGTAATGAACTGCGCCACACCGGCAAAAGTGTCTTGGGTATCCTTGTCGCTCATCCAGCGCAGGAAATTGTAGCGAATGTCGCCGTACTGCCGTGGCCGTTCATCTTTGGCCAGATCCTGATCAAAGTTCTTGACTTCCATACGCAAGGTCGCACCGGCCGCGGTCAGGATTGCATTGGTTTGATCGACGATGCCGTTCTTGTCGGTGAAATGCTTCTTGTATGCTTCTGGATAGCCTTGGGCAAAATACCAAGTCATCATCGGGTTTTTGGGATCAAATCGCATGACCAAGCTGCGCGCCGCCAGCAAACCGCTGTCCGGGTCTCGGGCGATGCTTAAGAACTCGATCGGGCCGTACTTGTGGTGGATCGGATCTTTTTCCTGCACTTGCAGCGGCTGATACGTCGGCGCTGGATTGGCGCGCATCATGCTGAACATGATGCGCAAAGTCACGTGCGAACGGCCCAAAGACAGGGCAGTATCGCCGGCTGCGCCAAATTCTTGGTAACAGGTGTCGTCATTCCACTGCAATGGCAAGGAAATCTCCTCGATCCATTGGAAATAGCCTTGATCTTCTAAGACATAGTATGAATCGGGCACCAGCGTCACCGTGGCGTGGCCCAGATCGGTGCAGCGCTGCAAGCCCGCGCCGGTGTACGGTCCAAACATCAGCAAGTCGCCGCCATCATTGACATTAAACTGCAATTTGACCCACTGACGCACGTCCCAGTCCAGTTCTTGGTTTTCTTCGTAAAAATTGGTGTTCTCACCGTCTAAATTGACGCGGAATTTCAAGTCGACGTTGGTCGCCGGCCAACTATTGATAACCGTTTGGGTTTTCCCGACGGCATCTGGACCAAGTTCGCGCAAACTGACCATTTCCAACTTGTCTTGGGTGACGCGAAAGCGCACGTAGGCACCGCCATTTTCAAGACCCGGAAACAAATCAATGGCTTCACCGCCGAGAGGATTGGGCGACGACGTTTCAACCACCGTCGCTTTCACAAACCAGCCCGGATCCGTCGTCGCGCCGTTGCCGGCCTGGATTAGGAAATCCTTGCGTAGGTACTGATTCTCATTGAACACGCCGTTGCGCGCCGGGCGATCTTGTACGCAAGCCGATGCCGCCAAACACAAAAGCAGCAACCGAACGGCGACATGACTGAATTTGACCATCTGATCACCTACTTGCGCGCGATGCGCAGACACACACGTTGCAACGGGCCGCGCCGAGGCAGCACTGCCGTCAGTTAGTTCGTTTCGACGTACGACAGCGTGGCGTCATTGACGCGACCGTAACCGCCGCCTTGACTTACGCCGATACGCACGCCGTTGACAGTCGACAAGATGAAGTCGGGAAAATTGTCGTAAGGGCTGTAGCGGATGAGCAGGCCGCAGGCGTCGTAAACACCTGGATGTGCATCGATCCATTCAATAATCGCTTGCACCGACCCGTACATGCGCGTGCGCAGGATGTCGCGGGACTGCGGATCTTGGCAGAGGAATACGTCGCCCAGAAAGGTCTTGGCCTCCACGGCGGCGATTTGCACAGGGCCCAAGCCACCGTCTGTCTGCTCAACTTGATGGTAATAAACGCTAAAACTGGTCGTCACGCCGGAAAAATCAATGAGTCCTGCTTCAATTAACTTGTCCTGCTGCGCGTTGGTCGGCACAAAATAGCCCGAGCCCGGCTGCGGTGGCAACCAAGGCACCAGGACCGCAATCGGTGCAAGCGCGCTGCTTTCTGGGTCGTACGGGTCGCTTGTGCGGTGGATTTTGACTTTGGCCGACGCCAATGCGGGCAACGTCGCTTCAACGTCGATGCGCGCCGAACCAAGGGAAAATGGCGTTTCGCTGCCCGCAAATGCGCCTTTGTATGGCGTCAAATACGGTTTGCCATTTTCACGCAGCGGCATCGCCGGCGGCGCCGTCGGATCGGTCGGATCTGTGGCATAAGTCGGATCCAGTGGCGGCAACTCTCCTTCACAAGCGCTGTAAATTTTGGTGTATTCGTCTTTGGTCTTCCAATCGGCCGTCGCACATTGATACGCCGATTTCTTGGCGGCGCCCTTGACCTCGTGATCCGTCCAACCGTTAGCTAACACTGGACTACCAAAGACATTTGTCAGGCTCAAGCCATTTTCCTTGCCCAGAGGGGTACCTGACTTCTCCGTCATCGCCTGGTACATCGCAGCTTCTTCGCGCACGAGATAGCGCGCAAAACTGTAGTTATAAAGCGTACCGTTGACGATATCGGCGGCGATCACAAAATCTAACGGCGCTTGGGTGCCCGAGACAAAACGCCGGTCGATGAACTCGGCCGATTCGGACTGCCCCGAGCCCTCGGTGTCGAAGATCAAGTTGTTCAAATCGATGTCGACGGCGCTGAGATCGACAACCAGCGGATCGGCTGCGACTGTCAGGTACTTGACCACGGCCGTGGCGTACATGCGGAAGTAGAAGCGCCTATCGCGACATTCCAGTGGCAGATTGGTCAGTTGCCCCTTGCCCAACACGCTGAGCACCCGCTGATACGACACATCCCAAAACGCGCCTTTTGCACCGTATTTGTCGCCCGTGCCGCAATAAAAATAGCCAGTATCAAAGTTGCCGTTGGCGTCCATGCAAAAGGCCGCCAGCGGCTTGCCCGGCTTCATGCCCAAAGCGCCAATGATCTCGGCGGCATCGACGCCCAAACGCAAGCGGTTGGTCGGGCTGACGTCCACCGGCATCGCCACGCCGGCTTTGTCGGTCAAGGGCGCAAGCGGGGTCAAAAAACCTTCAAAACCTGTGCAATTTTCAGCGTATTTGAAGGTTGCAGGGTCAAAGTTGGCCGAATCGGGGAAAAGGCAGGCCGGATCTCCCAGTTCATGTGTCACAGCCGCGGGATTCTTGAGCTTAATCTGGCGGTTGATCTCGGCTTGCACCAGCCGCGCGTATTCGAAGTAGATGGCCCCTGTGCCGTGCAAATCCTGCGTCTTGCCATCATTTGCGTAATCATTCGTAAATACTCCAAGTGATTCGGCATCGATGCTCACACTGTCGGCCTTGTCGCCGTCTTGGGGTCGATCGGCATCCAGCAATACTTCAAACGGCGCCAGCGTCGACGACAAGAAATTGACGTCGATGCCGGAAGTATCGAACAAAAACGACTCCGCGCCGTGACCGATGTTGCCCGTCAGCTTGGCGTAGGCCACATCGTCTAGCTCCTTTTTACCCGTCACATTGACGCAATTGGCCAAGAATTCCTTCCAAGTCATGCCCAGTTCGATCTTGCAGGTCTTGGCGCCGCCGCCCAATCCGCCGATTTGCGCAAGGGGGCCCTGCTTGTCCAATTTCATCTGCGTGGCCGCCAGTGAATACGGCATCACCCGCGGCATACTGAGGTCAATGCCTGTGAATTTGGACGGAATCGGCTGGGCCGAATACGGGTAATCGGCTGACAAATGCACGCCCAACGGCCAAACCCGCAGCGCGGCTTGATCCGGATACAGCGCCTTGGTGCAATGGCCATTGGCGATACAACTGCCCGCCTTGATGTTTTCGGCCGGCAATTGCGGCGCGTACGTTGCAAGCAAAGCATCTGCAATTTCAGTCGCTTCAATGTTAAATTTGGCGTCGTCATCCCAATCCACTTGGTACGGATTGCCGTTCTTGGTGATCTGGGTGTTAAGCACAATTTGGAAGTTGTTTTTGCCATCGCGGCTTTTGAAATTCAACGCGCCCAAGTAACCGGTCGACAAGGAAATCCCGACAATTTTATTGTGGTTTGACAAGCTATAGTTGATCAAAACCTCGCCGTTGTCGCCCCACAGATTGACCAACGTGCCGTCGCCGTAATAATCGCCCAAGGACGTGCTTTGACAGTTGATTTTCTCCGCTTGCTCCACAGTCAGCCCTTGCCACGCCGCCCCGCCCGCACCGTCCAAGCCGGCTGCCTGCGTCGGCGGGATAATCGGCTCGTGGACCATTGCCGCCCAGCGCTTTGCCCGCTCCTCGCCAGTGCAAATCTCCTGCTTGTTGCCGCCGCCCGCAAAATCGCTGGCAAAACCCTGAGAAGCAGGTGGATTTGCATTGGCTGGCGGCGTGCCGTCGTTCCAACGTTTTTGCGCCCCTGTCGGCGCCGCGCTGAATGTCTGATAGGGACCGTCTTCGCAGGCGCTGGTCGCGAGAGCGCACAACACGGTCAGCACGCTCAGTGCGCGGCGGCGAAAGCAGGCGATTTTTTTGAATGTGCTGGTTTTCATTCGAAAAATCCAAGACCCGGTGATGACACGGGTCGAACATGCCCGGTTGGGCAGAAAGAGTGGCACAGGCAGGCAGCAACCACCGCGGTGCCGTTTGGCGCAGGTGACGCGCGGTGCGGGGGAATTAGCAGCAAAAATGCCAAGTGTCAAGCCAAAATTCGCCGAGATTCGGCGAGATTAGCGACCGAAGTTGGCGTTTGCGGCGGCGATCAGCGCGGGTGGGGCGCTGGCGGTGGGGCATGGAAGAACATTGGTCGCTTATTGCGAAAATTCAAGAGGGGTGCCTTCGACGAACGCCGGTCGGCGAGGCGGCGGCAGAAGCCGCAGCGCCGGTGCGCTCGCTAACGGTCAGCGTTTGGCGGTGTCATTGCATCGCGCCGAACTCTGTGGCGCCGAGGCCGCCAGGATTGCTGGAGATCGCGGGCAATTCTTTGTTGCCGTTGGTGAAATCGAATCGTCGCAGGTCGCCGTTGCTGCGTTTGCGTTCGCCGAGCCAGACGATGCCGGTGGCTGCATCGGCAAATAGGCCGCTGCCGGCGAAAGGGGCGGCGCAATTGGCGACAAAGGTTGCTTTGCGGGTGACTAGGTCGAGATGCCACAATTTGTCGGGGCGGCCGATGGCGAAATCGCCGAAACCGATGACGGCGCAGTGGCGCTCGTCTAGGCAAACGAAGTCTTTGGAAAAAGGGGTCCCACCAGGCAACTCATTAGCTTGAAAGACAATTTCTGCATCCGAAGGCGTCGCCGCCGAAAACACCGCGATGGCGCTCTGTTGCGTTTGCTTGGTCGGCTCTGCAAATGACCCCGAGCAAGCGACAGCCAACCGCTGCGTTTTTGCAAGGTAGCGCACCGTCGTGCAATTTTTGGTTGTCGGTAGGTCAACCGTAGCCACAATGGCGGCAGCTTTGGCATCAACGGCAAGGACACGTCCGGCGCCTTGCGCTTTGAAATCGGCGCTGATCGACGACAGCGGCACCCAAAGTGACACGCCGTCGAACGCCATGCGCATCGCTCCAGCGGCGGCCCCGGGCAGGCTCGTGTGCGCGCCAAGGGGTACGCGGCGCACGATCTTGTGCGTCGCTAGGTCGATTTCGACCAAGTCGTCGCCTTCGTCGAAATCGTCGGTTGGGGCCGACGGCAACGGATTGCGGGCATTGCGCGACGCCCAGCCGTACTGCGCTGAAACTTGTGCGTAGTCCTGAGGATTTGCAGCAAATCCCGTAGATACGGATAGTTGTGAGATGCCCCCGCCGCGCCCGATCCAGGTAATAACGCTGTGGTTGCGATCGACAAGCACAGCCGTGAGGTCCAAAGCCGGCGATTGGGCAACGACGAGATCACCGCTGAGCGCCGTGGTGGTTGCGGAGACTTTTGTGCCGGATGTCAGGATTTTTGAGGCCACTTCACCGCTGGTGAGGTCGACGAAGGCGACCGCGGACGAGGCGTAGTCGGAATCGACGACCACCAAGACACGTTTGGAGGCGGCGAGGGTAAAACCGATATTATTTAGGGTATTTGCAGGCGCAGGGCGATCCGTGGTGTCGTCGTAGCAGCCGCACAGCGCTGTGAAGGTGAGGCTAATAAGGATTTCTCGCGTCATTTTGTTGTGTCGCCCACCGGTGGCCCTTAAGCGTAGCGGAGAGTCCGACGATGCGCAAAAAGTGGGAGGGCACCCTTTTTCTGATCCATGAAATGACAGGGGTTTGGCGGAATTGGTCGTTTTTGCCGCACGAGCCACCGGCAACAGACCAACGCCTACTTCAGCGCGCCGCCATCGATCCAAGCCTTCAACATGTCCGCATCGGCTTGCGACACGCCGCTGGAACCCAAAGGCATTTTCCCGCCGCACGCTTGGACCGCATTCGGGTCTGCCTTGAGCCAAACCAAACTGCCGCTGGCGCTACTCGGTTTGACATAGGTCTTAGACGCACAATTGGGTGTATTTGTAGTCTTATTAACAATCCCCGTGTAAATCGCGTCGCAGGTCTGCCCCATGGAAAATCCGCCCGATCCGCCGGGTCCGCCATGACACCCAGTGCAGCCATTGCCCAAAATGACTTTGTTGCAAGTGTCCGTCCAGGTCGGTGTCGCGCCGCAACCCAAAATCGGACTGTTGACGCAGTTGCCGGTCGCTGCGTCGCAACTGTCTGTCGTACAAGCATTTGCATCATCGCAGCTTTTCGCCACGCCAGCCTTGCAAAGGCCGCCACTGCAAAAGTCACCGGTCGTGCACAGGTTGCTGTCACTGCAAGCCGCCGCATTGTTGGCGTGAGCGCAGCCGGTGGCCTTGTCACAACTGTCGTCGGTGCACGAATTGCCATCGTCACAAGCGATTGCGACACCCGAACAATTTCCCGCAGAGCAGACATCGCCGCTGGTGCAGGCGCTGGCGTCATCGCAACCCGCTGTATTATTGGTAAAAATGCAGCCGTTGTTGCCACACGTGTCGGTCGTGCAAGGGTTCTTGTCGTCGCAAATCAGGCCCTTGCCCGCGCAAAGCCCGCCGGCGCAGATGTCGGCACTGGAGCAACTGTTGCCGTCGTCGCAACCAGAAGTGTTGCTGACGTGGGCGCAACCGCTCTTGGCTGAGCAAGCATCATCGGTACAGACATTTTTGTCATCGCAACTAATGACTTTACCGACGCAAGCGCCCGTGGCGCAGCTGTCGCCACCCGTGCAAGCGTTGCCATCGTCGCAGAGCCCGACAATCGGCGTGTGCACGCAACTGTTGTTGGCGCCGCAGCTATCGGTCGTGCAGGCGTTGCTGTCGTCGCAAATGTTCGCGCCGCCGCAGACGCCTGCGGCACATTTGTCGTCGCTTGTGCAAGCGCTGCCATCGTCACAAGCCTGAAGATTATTGATGAAACTGCAACCGGTTGCCGCTTTGCACGTATCATCGGTGCACGGATTTTTGTCGTCGCAGACGGCGGCCGCGCCCTGGCACAACCCCACCGTGCAGGCGTCGCCGCTCGTGCACGCGTTGCCGTCGTTGCAAGCCGCGGCATTGAACGTCGAAATACAGCCGGCGCCCACATTGCAAACGTCGTTGGTACAAAGATCGTTGTCGTTGCAATCTGCATCGATCTTGCAGCCACCGCCACCGGCACAACCAAGTATTTTGCTGTAAACGCACTTGCCGGACACGCCAGAGCAGCTGTCGGACGTGCAACTGTCATTGTCATTGCAAACCTTGGCCGGACCAGATTTGCACAGGCTGCTGGCACAAATATCGCCGACTGTGCAGCCGCTGCCATCATCACAACTAGCCGTATTTGCAGCGTGTTGACACCCCTTGATCACATCGCAACTGTCGTCTGTGCAAACATTGACATCGTTGCAGTTCACCGTGCCGCCGACGCAAGCGCCGTTTGTGCAGGTGTCAGAATTGGTGCACGCATTGTTGTCGCTGCAAACGCCCAAGATTGGATTGTGCTTACAGCCCGTTAGCCCAGCGCAAATGTCCGACGTGCAGACGTTGCTGTCGTCGCAATTGACCGCAACGCCTTTGCAAACGCCGGCTGCGCAGGCATCACTGGCCGTGCATAACGTGCCATCATTGCAAGAGACACTGTTGTTCACGTGGACGCAACCGGCAGCTTGATCGCAACCGTCGTCGGTGCAGGCGTTGTTGTCGTCACAGTTGACGGGGCTCGTTTTGCAAAGGCCGCCGTTGCAAACGTCACCTGTCGTGCACAATGTGCCGTCGCTACAAGGACCTGTGTTGTTGACGTGGGTGCAGCCACTGGCGGGCGCGCAAGCATCCGTCGTACACGGGTTGCTGTCATCGCAGTTGACCGCCAGACCCTTGCACAAACTCGCCGCGCACGCATCGCCTGTGGTGCACTTGCTGCCATCGTCGCAGGCAATCGAACTTGCTGAAAACACACAGCCACTTGCAGGGTTGCAGGCGTCGTCGGTGCACAGGTTGCTGTCATCACAAGCCAATGCCTTGCCGACGCATTTTCCACCGGCGCAGCCGTCGGTGACCGTGCATGCGCTGCCGTCATTGCACAGGATGCTGTTCGGCGCGTTGACGCAGCCAGTGACCGCGTTACAACTGTCGTTGGTGCAAACGTTTTTATCGTCGCAACTGAAAGTTTTGCCGGCGCAGATGTTGGCGGCGCAAACATCGCCAGTCGTGCAAGCGCTGCCGTCGTCGCACACCAAGGCGTTGGCGCTGTGGGTGCAGCCGACCACTGGTTTGCAAAGGTCGTCGGTGCAAACGTTTTTGTCGTCGCAATCGAATCCGACACCGCCGCAAAGTTGGTTCGCGCACGCGTCGTCTTTGGTACAGGCGTTGCCGTCATCGCAGGCGATGGTGTTGGCCGTGAACACGCAACCGGTCGTCTTGTCGCAACTATCTGTCGTGCAAACATTTTTGTCATCACAAACAATGCCCTTGCCCACGCAGATGCCAGCGGCGTTGCAGGCGTCGCTCGCCGTGCACACACTGCCGTCGTCACAGATCACGCCGTTGATGACAAAACCAGCTTCGCACTTGCCCGTTTTGGGCGCACAAATGTTGAGGTTGCATTGCGGGACAGCTGCACAGACAACTGCGCTCGTCGGATCTGGCTCACATGTCCCTGCTTTGCAACGCCAAATACCGTTGCACAAATCCCCGTCGTCCATGACCACGCACTGCAGGTCGTTTTGGCAACCGGCATCGATGGCGACCTCCGGACCGCTGTCAGGCGCGATATCTGGCGCGATATCCTCAGCGACGTCGGGCGCAACATCCGATTCCGTCTGAACTTCAGCATCAGGACCGACCTCCTCCACGGCTGGGACGTCGGCAACCTCACTTCCGAGATCGGCCGCGGCGACATCGGCGACCGTGACGTCCGGGCCGGTGTCGACGGCAGCTATGTCTTGAACAACGTCGGTGGCGATATCGCCGGCAACTGCATCGCCCAAGTCCACAGGGCCTTCGACGACGGCATCCTCACATCCGGCCAATATCAAGACAAATCCAACGGTTGCACGTCTGAACATCGGCGACTCCTGACTGTGCATCCGTTCGACCCGCCGCCGAACTTGCATCATCGCGAACATCAACGGCCGCCCAAGCAGCTGTTTACTGGCAAACGCCAGCGTTGCTGCATTTCTTGCCGAGCGCACAGACCGAGCCAATAAGCGGCTGAGGATTATGGCTACAATCGCCATTTTGCGTTTTGCAAGAATCGACGGTGCAAACGTTGAGGTCGTCGCAGTTCTTCACCGGACCTGGCGTGCACACCTTGGCCGCACATACATCGCTGACCGTACAGGCATTGTTGTCGGCGTTACAGCCTGCAGTATTGGCACCATGCTGGCAGCCCTTGACCGCGTCGCACGTATCGTCGGTGCAGACGTTGCCGTCGCCGCAGTTGACTTTGGGCCCGGCGTTGCACAAGCCGTTGTTGCAGAAGTCGTTGACTGTGCAAACGCTCTGATCAAAGTCGCAGCTCTTGCCGTCCAAGGGGCCGGACTGGAACGAGCAATTGCCACTTTGCGTACTGCAAGAGTCCTGCGTGCAGGGCAGGTTGTCGTTGCACACTTTGGCTGCGCCGGCCACGCAGACGCTGGCTGCGCAAGTGTCGCCAACCGTGCACGCGTTGTTGTCGGCATTGCACGGCAGCACATTGGCGGTGAACACGCAGTCTTTCACCGGATCACAGGCGTTGTCGGTGCACACGTTGAAGTCGTTGCAATTTTTGTTGCCCTGAGGTGTGCATGTGCCCGCCAGACACACGTCACCCGTTGTGCACGCGTTGCCGTCGTTGCACGGCTGAAATTGCAGAGCCCCTGCATCGTTGACGCAGTTGCCGGTAGCTTTTGTGCAACTGTCGTTTGTGCAAGCATTTTTGTCGTTGCAGTCTTTGGCAGGCCCCGCTTTACAGGCGCTAAGAGCACAAGCGTCGCCGACGGTGCACAGATTGCTGTCGGCGTTGCAAGGCAGCGCATTGGCCGTGTGCACGCAACCGCTGATCGCATCGCAACTGTCGTTGCTGCACAAATTGCCGTCGTCGCAGTTGACCTGAGCGCCCGGTATGCACGCGCCGGCCTTGCAGATGTCGCCCTGCGTGCAAACGCTGCTGTCGCTGCAAGGCCCAGCCTCATTTTGCGATACCATCGCGCATTTGCCGGTCAATGGCGTGCAAGTATTCTTGGTGCAAGCATTATCGCCAGACGCGTTGCAGACGATCACCGAAGCCGGATTGATGGCGCACTTGTTGTTGGAACAGATCAAGGTGCCGTTGCAGAAATTGCCGTCCTCTTGGCCTGCGCAATCCGAGTCCTTCTGGCACGCACAAATGCTGGCGCCGCCTACACATTTTCCGGCGGCGCATTTGTCGGCGTTGGTGCACTTGTTGCCATCGTCGCAAGGCGCAGTGTTGTTGGTGTGCACGCAACCCGTTGCAGGGTCACACGTATCGTCGGTGCAATCGTTGCCATCCGCGCAATCGGTGGCGGGCACCTTTGGCGTGCCTTTGCAGGCGCCGCTGCCGCAAATGTCAAAGTCAGTGCAGGCGTTCTTGTCATCGCAAGGCACCGTATTGTTGGTGTACGTGCAGCCCTGTTTGGGGTCGCACACGTCATTTGTGCACGGGTTCTTGTCATCGCATTGCACTTGGACGCCGACGCAGGCGCCGTTTGTGCAAACATCCTCGGTGGTGCAAACGGAACCGTCGTTGCACGGCGTGGCCAGGTTGGCGACCAAACAGTTGCCGCTCGCCGCGTCGCAGGCGTCACTTGTGCAGAGGTTGCCGTCGTCACAAGTCGTCGCTTTGCCTTTGAGGCAAACCTTGTCCGCGCAAACGTCGCCGACCGTGCAGGCATCTTTGTCCGCATCACAAGCGGCTGTATTTGCAACATTTTGGCAGCCGAGTTTGTTGTCACAGCTGTCGTTGGTGCAAGGATTGGCGTCATCGCAATTGGCGGCCTTGCCGGCAGCGCAGACGCCCGCTTTGCAAGTGTCACCGATCGTGCAAACGCTGCCATCGGCATCGCAAGCCGCGCCCTCCTGCGCGACGGCGTCAAAGACGCAATTACCGGTTTTGATGTCGCAACTGTCCAACGTGCAAACTTGGCCGTCCGAGCATTGTTTGAGGGGCCCCTTCTGGCAGACCTTGTCGGCGCAAACGTCGCCGACGGTGCAGGCATTTTGGTCGGCATCGCAGGGCGTGGCATTGGCCGTGTGCAAGCAACCGGCTTTCGGATCGCAGGAATCACTGGTGCAGCCGTTGCCGTCATCGCAAGTCTGCAATGGTCCGATGGTGCACAGGCCGCTCTTGCAGATGTCTCCGACGGTACAAACGCTGCCGTCGGCATCACAAGGCTTGGCTTCATTCTGCGCGGCCAGGGCGCACTTGCCCGTGGGCGGGTCACATTCGTTGCTTTGGCATTCGTTGTCATTGCCGGTCGGGCAAGTGATGATGGTTGCCGGATTGACCTTGCATTTGTTCAGGCCGTTGGACTTGTCGCAAAACAACGTGCCGTTGCAGAAGTTGCCATCGTCTTCTTTCTTGCAGTCCACGTCGGTCTGGCAAGAACAAACGTTGGGGCCCGGCAAGCAGACGGTGTCTTTGCAAGAATCGCCTACGGTACAAATATTGCCGTCGTTGCACAGTTCTAGGTTGGACGTATTGACACAGCCAAATTTCTTGTCGCAGCCGTCGTTTGTACAAATATTGCCGTCGTCGCAATAGATGGCGACGAAAATCTTCTTGCCGGCACACTCGCCTGCAGCGCAAACGTCAAAGTCCGTGCAAGCATTGGCATCATTGCAGGGCGCCGTGTTGTTCACATGCGTGCAACCGAGCTTGGCGTCGCAACCGTCATCGCTGCAAGGGTTTCCGTCATCACAGCTAATTGCTTTGCCGACGCACGCACCGCCGTTGCAAACCTCGCCGGTCGTGCAAGAGGAGCCGTCATCGCAAGGCGTGTCTAAATTCTTGAACGCGCACAGGCCGCTGGTGCCGTCGCAAGCGTCTTGGGTACACGGGTTGCCGTCGTCGCATTTGAGCGGACCACCCGGCACGCAGGCGCTGGCGTTGCACAGGTCGCCAACGGTGCACTTGTTGCCGTCATCGCAAGGCTGGTTGCTGTCGCTATGTCCGCATCCGGTTGCAAGATCGCAGGAGTCCTGGGTACATGGGTTTTTGTCGTCGCAATTGACGCCCTGGCCGACGCAACTGCCGTCCGCGCAAACGTCTTTTTCTGTGCAGGCGGTGCCGTCGGTGCACGGCACGCCAGCGGCTTTGGCCGTCAATTTGCATTTGCCGTCCAAGATGTTGCACTTAGATTCAATGCAAAATTCCGCCGACTTGCATTCTTTGCCTTTGCCAGAAACGCACTTGCCCACCGCGCAAGCATCGCCTACGGTGCAGAGATTTTCGTCATCGCAAGCCAAGCCGTCCAAATTCGTCACGGTGCAGCCCGTTGCTGGGTCGCAACTGTCTTTGGTGCAAAGTTCGGCGTCGTCGCAAACGATGGCTTTGCCAATACACAATCCGCCTTTGCAAGCGTCGCCGGTGGTGCACACGCTGTTGTCCGTGCACACGGTGTCGTCGGCGATTGCGGGATGCAGGCATTCTCCGGTCTTCGAATCGCAACTGTCCTTGGTGCAAGGATTCTTGTCGTCGCAGTCGAGTTTTTCGCCAGGAACGCACTTGCCGCCAACGCAGAGGTCGACCAGCGTGCAACCGTCACCATCAGTGCAACCGACCGTGTTAATGGTGCTTGAACAGCCGGTGGCCACGTCGCAGGCCTCGTCGGTGCACGGATTCTTGTCGTCACAACTGACGGTTGCGCCGGCGCATAGCCCGACAGCGCAGGTGTCTTTTTCCGTGCACTTGTTGTTGTCATTGCAGCCCAAGACGTTGTTCACATTGACACAACCCGACTTCTTGTCGCAGCTGTCATCCGTGCACACGTTGGCGTCATCGCAGACAATGGCCGCGCCTGCGCAACTGCCCAAAGTACAGATGTCGTCCTTTGTGCAAGCGGAGCTGTCGTCACAGGCTTTGGTGTTTTGGGCGTGGGCGCAGGCTTTGCCGTCACAGCTGTCGTCGGTGCAGGCGTTCAAGTCGTCGCAAGCACTAGCATTGATGTCGTCGGTCGTGCCGTTGCAATCGTCATCGACGCCGTTGCAGGTTTCAGTGGCTGGGTTTGGCGCGTCACAGACGCTTAAGCCGATATCGCCACAAGTCCTTACGCCGCCACACTTTCCAACGACCTTGCCGTCTGCGTCTAGTGAAGCTGCAAAGCATGCGGTCTGCAATTTCGCCTTCTTGGCCGCATCGCTGCACGCACATTCGGCTTTTTCCGGCACGCAGACCGAGCCGCTTGCGGCGATCTTGTCCAAGCATTTGTAGCCCGTGCCGCAGTCGCTGTCGATCTTGCAAACGGAAGTGCAAAAACTGCCCTTGCTGCCGGCCGGCGTGCCGACGGCGATGCAGGTCCCGCCAGCACAATCGCTATCCTTTGTGCACGGATCGCAGAGATGATCGAGGCCTAAAATCGGTACTGCGACATCAGCAACATCGGCGCCGTCGAGGTTGTTCGCCGCGGCATCGCCGTCGTTGTCGCTGGCATCGGTGCCGAGGTTGGCGTTTTCTTCGTCACTGCCGCAGCCGACTGGCAACAGGCTCAGGCCCAGCGCAATCGCAACCGTAAAAACGCGCGTGAAACGCCGAATTTCGCCTGTGGACTTGGAACAATTCATCTTTTCCTCCAACAACATTTCGCGCCGATTGATTGGCGCGAAAAAGACACACGCGCACCAACCGCGCCCCAGCACGGCGGCTTTTTCAACATTAGCACAAATTATGCCAAGCAAGCCAGTATTTCGGCGAAATCTCCGAACCATGTCAAACCCGCAATATCGATTAGGTTTACGCCCGGGGAAGGCTGACTATGGCCAGGCGTGCGGGCGAGCAAGCAGGATCAGGCCGAGCGAGCCCGTCGGCGCACATGGGCGGTGTGACAGGAAAGTGTGCGGAGCGTGCCGGCGAGTTGGTATCGTGACTGTGCTTCGGAAAAAGGTCACCCTCCAGTTTTTCCAGTGCTTTTCTACAGTTTGGTGAAGATGATCTTGCCCGCGCCCGCGTTTGCACCGGCAGTCATCGCAGTGTTGGCGCCGCTTACATAGGAGCCACCGCCGCCGCCCGGGCCGTTGCAATTGTCGCCGCCGCCGCCGCCGCCGGAGTAACCGCCGCCGCCGCTGCCACCGTGGGGCGATGCGCCGCAGCCGTAAATAAAGACGTTGGATCCACCGCCGCCGCCGAAACCACCCGTAGAATTACCACCAGCGCCGCCGTTGACAAAGGACTTGCCTCCCGTCGACGCGCCGGAACTGCCGCCATCGCCGTTGAAACCGCCACCGCCGCCGCCATTGGGCGTGCCGTTGCCTGTGGTTATGCTGAATTTTCCGCCAGCGCCACCGACGCCACCATTGCCTCCGACGTACATGCCTGCGCCGCCGTCGTTGCCCGCCCGTCCGGTGAGCTCGGCCCAAGGCCCGCCATTCCAGGTGTTGTGGCCGCAACCACCGCCGCCGCCGGCAATCACCAACGGCACGTTGGCAGCCGTCGCGACAAACGACCCGCCGCCACCGCCATTGCCAACCTGCGCCGGTGCGGCGAGACCGATCTGACCAACCATGAAACGTAAAACCGTCCCAGCTTGGATCGTGACATCGCCCGTGGCCTTGGCACCGTTGCCGCCGTTGCCGCCACCTTGGGCGCCATAAGCTTCAATATGATAAGTGCCCGTCGCTGGCACAGTAATCTCTTGAAATCCACCGTTGATTTTGACAACAAGCTTTTGGGCGGCGTATGCGGCGTCGCATTGGGCTTGGGTCGGGCCGGTGGGCCCAGTTGCGCCGCACGGGCTAAGGGTAAAACTTACGGGTATCGTGCTCTTGCACGCATTGTTGCAACCGTCGTTGTCGACCAAATTGCCATCGTCGCAGTCCTCGGTCGCTTGATTGACAATACCGTCGCCGCAGAACGCCTTGGCGACGCAACTTCCTGCCACGCACCATTTTGCGCCACCGGCGCATAAGCTTTTGTCTACCATATTGGCCACTTGACAACCTTTTACGCCGTCACAGGTGTCAATCGTGCACTCGTTGGCGTCGTCACAGACGGTGGCCTTTTTGATGCAATTGAGATTCTTACATGTTTCAGCGGTCGTGCACGCATCGTTGTCTGGGCAGAGCGCAGCGTTGGGCGTATTTACACAACCGGCTGTTTTATCACAACTATCGTCGCTGCAGGGATTTCCGTCGTCGCAGTTCACCGGCGCGCCGCCGCAGACGCTGTTTTTGCACGCGTCACCAGAAGTGCAGGCACTATTGTCATTGCATAATGCGGTGTTGCTTGCTGTGAGGCAACCCTTTTTCGCTTCGCAGGCATCGTCTGTGCAGGGGTTGCCGTCATTGCAATTGACCATGCTGCCCTCGCAGTCGCCAAATTTACAAAGGTCGTCCTTGGTGCAGGCGTTGCTGTCGTCGCAGGCTTTGCTGTTGAAGTTGGGGCTGCAACCTTTGATTTTGTCGCACAAATCATCGGTGCAAGCGTTGTTGTCGTTGCAATCTTTGACGATGCCGACCGAGCAAAGGCCGTTTTTGCAGTTGTCCCCGAGCGTGCAAACGTTGCCGTCATCGCACGGCGTCCCGTTGATGCCGACCGCATCAAAAACACATGCGCCGCTGGTCTTGTTGCAGGTGTCAGCGGTGCAGAGAACGCCGTCCTCGCAAACTTTGTTGGGTCCGGAGATGCACGCGCTGTTCACGCAGTTGTCGCTCTGCGTGCAGGCGTCGCCATCGGAACACGGCGACACGTTGGGTTTGTGCGCGCAACCCACAAGCATGTCGCAACTGTCGTTTGTGCAAGCGTTTGAGTCATCACAATTCAGCGCTTTTCCCTGACACGCGCCGTCGGCACAGCCATCGTTTTCCGAGCACGCGTCGCCGTCATTGCAGGGCGCGCCGAGGGCCTTGTTCTTGTAATTGCACTTGCCATTTGCCAAATCGCATGTGCCCAGCGTGCAGGCCATCCCGGAGTTGCACACCTTCAGGGCGCCGTTTGCACAAAGGCCACCTTTACACAAGTCCCCGATCGTACACGGGTTATCGTCATCGCAAGCGATGCCCTCCAAATTCGACGTGCTGCAGCCGTTGATGGCATCGCAAATATTGCCGGTACACGGATTGTTGTCATCGCAGCTGACAATCTTGCCCAAGCACTCACCCGACTGGCAGTGATCGCCTTGCGTGCACACCGTGGCATCGTCGCAGGGGACGCCGTCTTGGAGCGATTTACCGATGCATTTACCTGTAGTTAGATCACAGGTGGCCTTTTTGCAGGAATCGGTGTTCTCGCATACAACGATCTTGCCGACGGTGCAGGTTGAACCAACACAATGATCGGCGGCCGTGCATGCATTGCCGTCCGCGTCGCACGCTTTGCCGTCGTCGCTGGTTTTCGTGCAGCCGCTCGCCGGATCGCAACTGTCCGTCGTGCAAGGGTTGCCATCATCGCAGATTTTGCCGGCCCCAGGCACACAAACACCTTGTTTGCACTGATCATTATCAGTACAGGCATTCTTGTCTGCGTCGCATGGCACATTGTTGAGCTTGTTGTACTGGCATCCCGCCTGCGGATCGCAAGAGCCCACATTGCAAGCACCGCCAGCGTCGCAGGTATTTTCGTCTGTGCTGCCGTCGCAGTCATTGTCCTTGCCGTCGCAAACCTCAACGTCCAGCGCCGGTGCGGCGCAGCTCGTAAGTCCTGTGGCGGCACAGACCCTAACGCCCGCACATTTGCCGGTGAGTTCGCCCTTGTCATTTTTGTGCTCGACAAAACAACTTGTTTGCAGCTTTTGTCCTGTGGCTAGGTCGCTACAAATGCATTCGCCGAACTTCAATTCAGGAGCCGTCGACGTCTTGGCGCACTGCTTTATTGGGGCGCCTTCGACAGAAATCACGTTTTGGCAACTGTAACCGGCCGCGCAATCGGCGTCCGTACCGCAAGCGGTGCCGCAAAAGTTGCCTTGACCGCCCTCGTTGACGCAGGCCGCGTCACCATTGCCGAGCGTCTGGCAATCTTTTGATTTCACGCACGGATCGCACAAGTGCAGGAATTTGGGTACGCAGATCGTTGACGAATCGCCGTTTGTGCCGTTGATCAGCGTGCATTTGTAGCCGTCTTCACACTTGTCGACACACGGCGTTGCGCACACCTTGCTGCTGCCGGTTTCGATGCATTTGGCGTTGTCGCAGTCGCCGTTTTCTTTGCACACACAGCCAGATGCGCCGGGGCATTTCCCTTGGCTGTCGCTGCTGATGACGTCGGATGCGCTGTCATTTTCTGATGCTGTGTCTGACGGCACCGCCGTATCGACCGTCGCGTCCGATGGTGCTTTACCTAAGTCGGAAATCGACAACTCCACTGTAATTACATCGGATTCCGCATCTGGCGATCCGCCATTGCCGGCCGTGCCGGAACAGTGGGCCGCGCTCAATGTGGCCGCGCCTAGGGCGAAGATATTGGCCACCAGATCGTTTCGTTGGCTTGACGTGCGCATGATTGAACCCAACGCCCATGAAGGGCTTCGCTATCATGGCGTTTCGTCGCGGATCTCGCAAGTAAGATCGATGCCGTTGGGTCTCAAAGTTTGGTGCGTAGAACCAAAACTTGTTTTAGATTCGCCACAATATTGCGAAAATTGTTGACCTTGCTTTGCCCAGAAAGGCGCGGGCGCAGTTCGTTCGGTGCCGAGATGACGCGGTATGGCCCTCTGGAGATGCGCAGGATCAGTTCCATGCTCACGGCCCAACCGCGACCATCGGAAACCAGAGGAATTTCGGCAAGAATGCTGCGTCTCACCATGAAAATGCCCTGAAATCGAGGGAAGCGGCCGAACAGCGCGCGGTAAATCACTCGTTCCGCCGCAGAAAGGCCCAAAGCGACAATCGACGATTTACGTTGTGGAATGTAGCCAAGGACAAGTTCGTGATCGACGATGAGCGCAAAGAAATTCGCGATGATACTTGCAGGAAACTGACCGTCAGCTGGAAAAAACGTAACAAATTCACCAACTGCCTCCCTCAGTCCGGTTCGATAAACGCCACCCAAGCCTTGGTTACCGCCGTGGTGAACCACTCGAACATTTTGATAACGACGTTGGAGTTCATCGGCGACCTCGCCCGTTCCATCGAGGCTGCCGTCGTCCACGATCAAGAGTTCGGTCGGCACGCGCAGAGAAGTTAGAACGTCTTGGATCTCGTTGACAACGGCCTCAATGTTGTCGACTTCATTATAAGCAGCTAGAATTACTGAAATTGTCTCCACATGTTGTTCTTCCATTGCGCCGCCTTTCGGCACTTCCCAATCGCCGATCTACGTAGCGTAACAGAAATCCGAAAATGGGCACCCGCGTTCAACAGCATGATTATTGGTTGCTTGTCGTGTCAAATTCTCCACCGTTGCGTAAGGTCGCTTCGTCTGTGTGGAATCGAAGATGAATTTGAGACGCCCCCCGTCAAAACTTTTTTCGGTTCTAGGCGAGGCAAAAATACGCCAGTTGCCGATAACTCCCTCGTGCGCCAAACAACGAGCGCGAAGAGTGGAAAATGTCGCATCCAATCCGCATGTACGCCCAAGACCTATTTTTCGAGGTCACAATCAGGACCATAGAGGGGACCTTCTGGTTTCACGATGACGACCCCGCACAAACTGCAGCAATAAATGGCGCCTTCGCAGCGGCACAGTTGCGGCACCCTGTGAAGATCTACGCCTATCACATGCTTTCTAACCACTACCACGGGCTATACTGGGCTCCCGATCCTGAAACAATGGCAAAATTTCTCAATCATCTTCACGCGGCGTTGGCGCGTATTGCCAACCGGCGCCACAACCGACGCGGCCCAGTTTGGAACAGCAGCGCGCATGTCATTCCGGTCGTCATCGATGAGACAACCCTGATGAAACGGATCGATTATATCATGGGACAAGCGGTCAAGGCCGGACTCGCTTCACATCCCAGCGAGTTCCGCGGTGCAAGCAGCTTGCCTTGGATGTTGCGCGGAGATTCGATCGATGGCACGAAATTCGATCAAACGGCCAGAACGTTGGACGCGCGCCGGAAATCGGGGCCGAAGGTCGATGAAGCCTACGGCAAACGCGTCAGCGTCACGATGTCGCGTTTGCCGTGCCACGAAGGATTGGCCGACGATGTTTTTCACAAATTATATCAGGATATTGCAAAGGACATCTCTGAACGGCGAACCAAAGCCATCGAAGGCGAGGACACCCCACAACCAATTGATAAATCTAGTCAAACTGACCCACCAGATCAACCGCAGCGCTCGGCACCACCGCCCCTCCCGCGCCGAAAACCTATCGTGCACGCCCCTACGGCACGCGATCGGGACGAATACATCAAACGGTTTCAGGCATTTGAGGATGAATACGACCTGGCCCGCCAAGAGTTGCGCGCTCAAGAACAACGCGGGCGCAATGGCCGTCGAGCCAGAGCGGTGGTTTTTCCATTTCTCGCGTTTCCTTGTCGGGCAGGAGTGCGCGGCAACGGTGGCTCGGCCGCACCGGCCGTGCTTGCAGTGCGAGCCAAAGTGGCTAGCACTATGGGAAAAAATATTTTTTGAAGGGCAGAACATTCACCCCGACCCAAACGACCTTGGCATTGTGCACCATCGGCGGCGGGCTGTCCGAGAGCAACGGCTTTGGTTCGCCAAAGCCCGCGTGAAGGAAATTTACTACAAAATTTCAGCGGGGGTTGTACTCCGCGGCTGAAGCCGCCGTTTGACCGACGCACGACGCTTTGCGGCAGCATCGCGAAGGCGTTCGCGTTTCCGGTGCGCCTTGTATTCCGGATCTTCTGTTAGATTTTTGGACAGATAGACGTGGCCCTCTTGGTGGCCGAATCCAGCCTTTTGAAAAAATGCCAAGGCGGCTTCGTTATCCGACGCAGTATCGACCAACAAGATCCGCGCGCCGCCTTCGATAAAATCTTGAGTGACTCGTTCAAGCAGTTTGCGCGCCACACCCCTCCGCCCGTTGCCGCACTCGACGCCGAGCCAAAGCAAATGGCCATAGGTCCAAGCAGACCCGCGTTTTTCCAGAATTGTTCCAACCGCAAAGCCTACGATGCGGGTGCCGGACTCCGCGACGTAGCACAGATCGCCATCGGCGGCGAACAACGCCGCCAATTCGTATTCATCCCAAGTGCGATAAAGTGTTTGCCATTTCTCTGCGGTGAACAACAATTTGCCGAGAGAATAAACGTGTGCCAAGTCACCAATTTCCATCAATCGGATCTCGATATTTGATTTCGTGCGCGTTTGCCCCACGTTTCGCTCCCTTGATCGTCGCCTGCGTCGACGCCAAACTGGCAGCGCCACCCGCAAGACCGCCCTGCGTCTAACCCGCGAGGGGCGGCGGGTCAAGGCCCGCTTGCCTCCGCAAGCCGACGACTGAGAGAAGCCGGACTACAGCAAATTGACGTGGCCAAATGGTCGCGGCGCCCTGTTTTTCGCGTCGGCGGCGGCGTGGGCAGGCGCTCGGCGCGGGGTCGAATTTTCGAAGCGGCTTCGCTAAGCTAGCTCAACAGGTGAGAGGTGACCTTTTTCTGTATTCTGTAATTACAACCATTTCTGGAGAAATATGCGAGTCGCGGTCATCGGAATCGGAGGCGTCGGCAGCGCCGCGTGTCGGCACTTGGCGAAAGCGGGCCACACGGTCGTCGGATTCGAACAATTTGCGATCGGCCACCGCCACGGCAGTTCGCATGGCGAGTCGCGGATTATTCGCTACGCGTACCCCGATTTACTCTACACGCAAATGATGCGCAGCGCGTACGACCTGTGGCGAGATCTGCAAGTCGAATCAGTCGAAGAGTTGCTCGTTCCCTGCGGAGGACTGTTGATCGGCAGGCCGGAAAACCCGCTTGTGGTCCAGACAACACAAGCCCTGCGAGAATCGGCTACGCCGTTCGAAACATTAAGCCCGCAGCAATCAAGTCAGCGCTTTGAGGCGATCGCACTTCAACCACATGAAATTGCACTGTATCAGCCTGACGCAGGGTACCTACGGTCGTCGCGTTGCGTGCTCGCAAACGTCAGATCTGCGCGCGCGCACGGGGCGCAAATCTTTGAAAATACTGAAGTTACTGAGATCGTCGAGCGTGACGGCCAGGCGGCGGTGCGCTTGGCCAGTCATGAACTCGCGGTTTTTGACGGCATTATTGTCACGGCCGGCGCTTGGAGCGCAAAATTGTTGCCTCACCTGAAACTGCCCCTCCGCGTCGGACGTCGCCAAGTCATTTACTTGCAAATTCAGGACCATTACGAACTATTCGCTGTTGGCAAATTCCCGGTTTGGATTGACGCCGAAACGCTCTACTACGGATTTCCCGCTGATGGGCAAATTGCCGGCATCAAGTTGGCATCCCATACGCTCGGGCCCGATATCGACCCAGATTCTGGGTCTCGCGCGATCTGCGACGCAATCACCGCGGACGCGGTAGCCCAAGCCAAACGGCGGCTTCGCTATGTGGGTGCGACCGTCGAATACGCCCAAACGTGTCTGTACACAAGTACCTCAAATGAAGACTTTATTCTTGACTTTGTCCCGAATATTTCAAACGTGTGCGTCGTAAGTGCGTGTAGTGGACACGGATTCAAGTTTACCGTTTTGATGGGAAAAATTTGCGCAATGCTCGTAACCGGAGGCGACGTCGGCCACGACCTGTCGCGGTTTAAACTGTCGGCCGCGCGATGACCGATTTTTTCCCGCGCCACAGGGCCTGCGTTCCGCGGCGGGGCAGACCCGCACTACGCGCGATAGCGCATCGACGAGGATTCGCAATCTTTGATCTCCAACATCGCGCCCGGCCCTGCCAATTTGGCCAACGCTGACAAGCGGCAGCGCAATTGTTATGCTGCAAATCGTGCCGTTGCAAACTGCGCGCATTTGGCCAAAGATGACCTCGCCGTCTACAAAATTCCGTAAATATTTGGTGCTGTTGGTGCTAACCTTCAGCCCGACAACGGTTTGTTGTGGTTCTGGGCCGGCTAGCGTCGAAGATGCGGTCGTCGCGCTGGACAGCGCCGTCAATGATTTCGCCGATGCACCGTTCGATTTCGGCGCCGACGCAAAAAACGGCACGGATTCTTACGACGTCGATGAGCAAAGCGACAAATTCTATGACGCTTCCGCCAACGATGACGCACCGATTGATCACGTCGCCGGTCTTGACGGTACGGCTACTCCAGAGACGACGGAAAGCGAGATTAAGAGCGATCAAGTAGACGTCGGCTATGCAACGGGCGGCGCCGACACCGACGCCACGCCGGATGACATCGAGGTCGGCCCATCTGACGCGGATTCGATTACAAAATCTGAGGTCGACAGCGGCGACGTAGCGCAACCTGCTGACGGAATTAGCGATGAAGTCGTCGCCGACGCAGCTGGAGAAATCTCGGCGGTTGTCGATCCTTGGCTCCCACCTGCCGGATTAAGCGCGTCGGCACCGATTTATTGTCCGGCCAACGCAACAGGCAAACCTGCGGGTGTGTTCACAGAAGTTGCCGCTGCGTCTGGGATTGACTTCGTGACGCCGACCTTGTGGCCAAAAAACTCCGCGTATCCGGATGCTGAGGTGCGGGTCGGCACGGGCATCGCCTTGGCCGACTTCAACGGCGACGGTTTGTTAGACATGTACATCCCGGAAGCGACAGGTAAAGATCGGATTTACCTCGCGAGTGCTCCCTGGAAATACGTCGGTTACGACGTTGAGTCGACGACGATCGAGGAAACCGCCGCTTTGGCTGCCGATTTTGATGGGGACGGCGATCCCGATCTCGTGGTCAGCGGAAACTCGCTTCGCGTGTTGCGCAACGACGGCCCTTCAACCGTTAATGGCATAAAATTCACGGATATGACGGCGGCGCTGGGCATGGACAAGCTGACCGGCTTGCCGTTTCAGGCCGCGGCGGCTGGTGACGTCGATCGCGACGGTTTGCTCGATCTCGTTGTTGTTGCTAATAAAATCGAAAAACCGGCGGGAGCCGAGGTTTTTCCGCCGCCGCTCTACAAACACAAGTTGTATCGAAACAAGGGCAATTGGAACTTTATCGATGAATCTGAAACGTTGCCGCTCAAGAAATTGCATCCGTGTTATCTCGGGTCGTGGTTTGACGCCGACGGCGATGGCGACTTGGATCTATATTTAGTTAATGATTTTGGACAGATGTATGGTGGTAACCAAATGTTGCGCAACGACACCGCGGGTCCGGGTGCGCCATTCAAATTCGTCGACGTCGCATTCGATTCAGGCTTGGACATCGCGGCCAATGGCATGGGGTTCGCCGTTGGTGATTACGATCGCGACGGCGATTTCGACGTGTACATCACGGGGCGGACCAACGGTAATTTTCTAATGGCCAATACCGGCGCGTTGACGTTTGAAGACAAGACCGGCGACGCAAAAGTTTGGTATCCCGGTGAAAATTATGTGTCATGGGGCACGCTCTTCGTGGACTTTGACAACGACGGGTGGTTGGACTTGTTCATCGCCAATGGTTATCTGAAACCCGGATTTGGCGACGAAAAGTTCGGTGGTGGCGGCATCACGGTGAGCGGACCCAAGTTACAAAATGACAATTTATTTCATGCCAATGGCGACGGGACATTTAGCGACAAAGGTGCATCCGCCGGGGTGAACTGGGAAGGACCAAGTCGATCACCGAGTTGGGGTGACTTGGACAACGACGGTTTTGCAGATTTCGTGGTGGGCCAAGTCTATGGGGCACCTAGGGTTTACCGCAACGGCTGCGATAGTAGCGGCTGGTTACACGTCCGCCTGATTGGCAAGGGCGGTAACAGCCGCGGCATCGGAGCAACCGTGGCAATCAAAGCCGGTAAAGTGAATCAAATTAGACAGATTGACGCGGGCTCGACCGGCCTTTGGGGCACCAACGAAGCTGCCGCGCTCTTTGGCTTGGGGAACGCGCAAAAAGTGGAAGAATTGTCGATCAGTTGGCCCGACGGGACGGTACAGAAATTTGGAGACATCCCCGTGCACCGTCGCGTCACCGTGACTCAAAAGTAATTTGCAGGACCCCTTTTTCTAGTCCCTGATATTGTTTGTTTTTTAGCGTTTTACGTACCTGCGCGCGATTCCCCACCTATGGAGTTCATCATGTTGAGGAAAATTGTGCATGCGGTGTCGATCCTGTGTTGGCTTGAAGTCGGCATAGGTGCCAGCGCTGCGCTGGCCGCGCCGCTGCTCATCGCGCACCAAGGACGCCTTGTCACAAACGCCGGCGGCCCAGTAAGCGATGGCAAATATGGCCTCATCGCATCGCTGTACGCCAGTGAGAGCGCCGTCGATTCGGTTTGGAGTGAGGGGTTCGTCGCCCTAAATGTAAAAGACGGCCTTTTCGCGATGTCGCTGGGTGGCAACGCGAAAAACCCACTAACTACCGATTTATTTAATAAGAATGTGGAATTGTGGGAAGGAGTCTCCGTCAACGGCGAGCCCGAGCTGCCGCGGCAACGCGTGTCCAGCGTGCCCTATGCGATCGCGACGTCTGAAGCACAACACGCCGCAATAGCTGATGCGATTACCAAACCACTCGGTCCTGAAAGTCTGGCTCCCGGCTCGGTCACTGCCGACAAGGTCGGCTTTAATTACGCTGGCTCAAACGCCAAGGGTGGTGCCGCGACCAGCGCAAGCGACCTGCAATGCTCTGGTTGCGTGGACACGGCCGAATTGACGGACAGTAGCGTGACCACAGCAAAAATCGCGGACGCCGCAGTGACAACTGAAAAGTTGGCCGACGGCGCGGTGACGTTAGCCAAGGTCAATTTCAATTATGCCGCGAGCGACAAGAAGGGTGGCGCAGCGTCATTCGCAAATTCTGCAAGCGCGCTGGATTGCACAGGATGTGTGGTGGGCGACATGATTACTGCAAACGCAATTTCCGCTGTCAAACTCGCCGATGGCGCCGTGGTTGCCGGAAAAATTGGTCCAAATGCCGTGTCGTCCGCATCTATCGCGGACGGCGCCGTGACCAACGGCAAAATTGGCAGCGCCGCAGTAGCTTCGGCCCAAATCGCCGATGGCGCCGTGACGGCGCCCAAAATCGGCAGTTTCATGTTTCCCGTCGCGGATAAGGCACCAATCGCCTGTGACGGCGCGCACTTCGGGTGGGCCTATGCAAGCAAGGCGGACAATACGCTGTATATTTGCAATGGCGCTTTGTATTTTCCGATCACCATGAGCGCACTTGGAACCCAACCAACCCCCGCGCTTTCCTGCTTGGACCTGATAAAGAAGGTGCCGGCAGCCAAATCGGGGAGCTACTGGATCGATCCTGACGGTCCAGGACTAGGCGCGCCGTACCAAGCTTATTGTGACATGGACACACTCGGCGGCGGTTGGACGCTCGTTTACACCAAAGTTGAACCTGGATTTGTTACGTGGAGCGGAACTGGCAACCTCGGATGCGCCAACAGCCTCGACGCCAGCTGCGCTTCTGCGGTGCCGTCCGCGCTTGCATGGACCACCGCGCTGTGGCGTTTCAAGGTACCTGCAACGATCTTCGTGACCTATGACAAAGCCGCCGCCGCCGAATTTACATCCTTCTTGAACGGAGCCAACGTCAGCAACAATCCCGCGGTCGGTGGCTTAACCAGATATGTCGCCGGTGTCGTTACGGGGCCGTCGCTCGTGGGCCAAATTCACTATTACACCGGCAACGGTATCTCGGAGCAACACGCCAACAGTGATCAATGGTTGGACATGTGGAGCGGGCAGGATGGCACTAACAATTATACGGATACCGAAGGCAACGCGGCGCTCCAAGGCACCAAATGCATTGCCGGTTTTTGCAAGGCCGCCCCAATTTGGTTCATGGTTCGCTAGCAGTCGACCAAGAAAATACTGAACATCGGCCTTTGCCACGCGGCAAAAACGACACACTTGCGCGCGAATCGGCAATTGCTTTGGCAAACGCGCACGTCGACAATTACCCGATTCTTGCGCTGCGGGCATGGCAAAAACTGCCCGCCGTTCTTGGCGATTTCCTGCAGCACTCTGGGCGTCTCGCGTCGCGGCATGTTGGGCGTATAACCAAACCAGCGATCTGCGTCAAATTCGCCGCTTAACCGCGATCGCCAACGCCACGCCAAGGGCGATCCACGCGAGCAAACTAAAGACAAAGGCACCGGCAAATCCGGGCGCTCGGTAGCGCCACACGACGTCATGCGTTCCGGATGGCACTGAAATTGCGCGGAACAGTCCGTCTGCGACGGCTGCCTGGACAGCGACGCCGTCTACGGTTGCCTGCCAGCCCGGCGCCAGCGCATCGCGAACGAGCAAGACGCAAGGCGCGGAAGCGGCAGCTTTTACATGCAATTCTGTCGCATGGTCACCAGTGACCTCGATAGAAAGGCCAGCACCTTGAACATGCGTCAGGGGCCGAGACAAGATGGAAACGTCCACGGGCGCAATTTTGATCGCTTCCACGGCAAGCTTATTGTCCTTTTGCACGTCGAGGCGACCTGCCCAAGCCAAACGTGGCAGCGGGTGAGGGTTCTGCCGTAGCACCCGCCCCGAAGCAAAGCTTTGTATTTGCGGCCATGTAGAAAAAGCTTGCGCCGAAGATCGGTCAGAGCCGTCCAACAACAACGCACCGACGGCCATGCGGTCGAGCCAGGGTGATGGTCGGCGAATCTGGAACATCACTGCGTACCCGTCGGTCGCACGACCGGCAAGTAAGTTTGCGTATCGATTGGTGTCAACGCTGACAACGGGTTCGTAACCGCCTGCCGCCCGCAATCGATACTGCCCTGCCCAATTTGTCATCCGCAAAGCCGGCGCGGTCGCTAGGCGATGCTGATCGTCGACCAGCTTTTGCAGAGCCGCCACCTCATCCGGTTGCCATTGCAGGTTCTCCGACGGCATTTGCCGCTCAGCTCCGACATGTTGGGCGCCAAACCATACGCCTTGCAACAGAGATATTGCGACCAGACCGCCGGAAATCCACGTTCGCTTGGTCCACCAAGCCGCTAGACAGCCAATCGCCGCCAGACACGCGGCAAGCATCAGTGCATTTCTGGATGTAATGGCCAAAAGTTGTGCGGAGTTCGAACCTTTTAGTTTGGGTAAAATCGCGTCAGCCCACCAACCGTGAGCGCCGTCCAGAGTTGTTGCCTGAATTGCAAGCCAGGTCGCGACCAGAGCGCACAGCGCGAGCGTCGGCCACCGAGGTTTTTTCTGTTTTAGATCATCTACATCCGACGTTTCTGCAACGAGGAGCGCCAGCAATCCGGTGGCAGGCAAAAGCCACCGACCGGGCACGCGAAAACTCGCCGCGCCCGGCAGCAGATCTAGCAATGGTTCCAGCAGCGGGCCGTGATCGCCCAGTGACATCGTTAGACAAAATGCGACTCCTGCAGCGAGAACCCAGCCGCGCGGACCCGTCCAAGGGAACCGGAGGAGCACCAATGCCAGCGCCGCTGACGGCACATAAGCCACTGTTTCATGGTACGAAAATGCTGCTAACGGAGTCGAAACGCCTCCCCAAATCTGCGGAGCGAGGAGCGTCCACAAACTTTGCACGGGTGCGGAATAGGCCGTCGCAATCTCGTGTGGCGTCGCCAATGAGCGGTTGAAGGTGTCGGCGACCTGCAGGGTCGGCCACCACTGCGCGGCTGAAAGCGCTAGGGCGATTGCGCCGGTGAAGGCAGCAACGACTATCATGATCAGCGAGTTGCTTGAGGGATACCTTTTTCCGAAAGTCGCTTGCGGCCCGACCGCGTGCGCCAACAGCGCAAATCCCAACCCAACAATCGTCAGATACGTGACCTGCGGATGGCCGGCCAGCACTTGCAGGGCAAGCGCAGCTCCGGCCGCCAAAAGCGACGCAAGTTTGTGCCGCAGCTGCGCATCGATCGCGAAGGCCCAAACAAACGGAAGCCACGAAAATGCTGCTATAAAACTGATATGACCGGCGAAAACATGACCCCAACAGGGCCCGCTCCCGATTAGCACCGTGGCAACACCACACGCGGTCAGCCATTCGCGTGGCGAAATCTTTGAAAAATTCGCCAATTGCCCTTGATGGGCCCTGGCAAGAACCATCGCACCGAACGCTAGCCACAGCAGGTGCAACGCGAGCAACCAAGTGTTGCAGTGCACGCCGAAGCACAGTGCCGCCAGAAGGTTGGGCGGATAAGTCAGACCGAGTTGGGTTGCGGCGTGGAGCGAAACTCCTCCCAGAACGTACGGATTCCAAAACGGAAATTCGCCGGCGCGCAAGGAGGTTGCGACAAACGCCCGTGCCGGAATCTGATAGGAAAAAAGGTCAGTGCCGTTGCCTACATAGACCCCGGGTTGCGACAGCGTCCACAGCAACGGCGAAGCCAGCATCACACAAACTGCGACGGTCGCGATGGCAAGTGTGCGTGAACTCACGATCGGGTCCTTCCTTTGCTACGCGCGTCCTACATCAAAGGGCCGTTTTGGCCTTTCATGGCCTGCATCCGTTTGCGACAAGCCTGATTCCAGCGGGTTATTGCGCGGTCCCACCGCGGTGGAGGACGTTCAAGACGTTGGGTGAAACAGATAAATACAACTAGATTCATCTAGTTCGGTTGCGCCATGCCTCCAGCCTGAAGCAGCTCTGCCAGTCGAAACAGGCGCGATAAGGTGTCGGGCTCGTCGTTCGCGCGCGGCACGGCCACAAGTGCCGCGTCGCGCGGCAATCCCGCCCGAACCTGCGCGAGATGTCGGGCATCTGCCCGGGCCAGGTTCGACAATTGTCTAGCTGCCATGGCGAGTTGGCGTGCCGTCTTGCCGACGTCGCCCGACGCCAGCTCGCCGCCGATATGCTGCAGCAACTCGGCAAAACCAGCGTCTAATTCGCTACCTGCATCGCTCAACTTGGGCGGAAACGGCGCTACTCGATTGAGGACCAATGCACCGACCTGCAATTTCTGTTCGGTCAGTTGATCGCGCAGATAGGCCGCCTGTTCGCCACTGGTGGCATCACAAGCGGAAACCAACACAAACGTCGTGTCGGGGCTGTGCAAAAGCCGCTGTACATCGCGGGCTCTCTGGACAAAGCCATCAAACGTTTCAGAAAGATGCCCAAAAAATTCAAGAAGATTGCCGAACATTTCCACGCTAGTAAACTTCGACAGGCCGCGCATCACGATCGAGCCACCGCGAAATGGATTGCTGCGCAATTTTTGGGTCGGCTTGAGCAGCAGGCGAAAGGCCGTGGAATCAAACAAATCGACCAATCGATTGGGCGCGTCCAGAAAATCCAGTGCATGGGCCGATGGCGGCGTGTCCAACACAATTAGGTCGTAATCGCCTGTAGATGCGCATTCGTACAGGCGTTCCATCGCCATGTATTCCTGCGAACCGGCCAACGCGGTCGACGCTTGTTGGTAAAATGGATGGTTCAAAATTTTATCTCGACTTTGCGCGGTCTTGCTGTAGCGCGACACGACGCGATCAAAAGTGCGCTTGACGTCCAACATCGCCGCATCCAACGGCACCGCGACGGCGCAGCCCTGGGCCGCGAATGCGTCGGGCTCGATGCGCTGAATGTTTTCAGAAAATGCTTCTAGTCCCAAGGCATTGGCTAATCTTTTTGCCGGATCGACCGTTAGCACGAGCGCGCGACGACCTGAGCGCGCCGCTAGCACGCCCAGGGCGGCCGAAATCGTCGTCTTGCCAACGCCACCAGCGCCGACACACACAATAATACGCTTAGTTTCAATCAATTGGGCAAGCGAAACGGCCATTTTTGCCTATTGTGCGCTAAGCGCATCGTCGCGTTGTGCGAAAGTGGCGTCTCGATACACGCCCACTGGACTGGCGTCAAACTAACATCGCCAGCAAGCCGTGGACGAAATGGTTCGGTCGGGCGTCGCTGAGAGGTAAGTTGTTGCCGCAGTACCGCGCGATTTCTCCGTCAGGCGTTGAGCGGGCGCCGCGCAACCATGTTCAGCAATCAGTATTTGTGACGCTATGGACAACAACCACAATTGGCGTATAGAACGGCCTGCTGCGCGTCGCGCCAACAAAAATCGCGGGTGTCGCGGCGCGGACGGATTGTCACAGAAAGAAGATGTGCCCACCAAATTTCGGCGATTCCGGCGCCACAACTTTGATCGGACGACGGGCTGATCGACCTAGAGAAGGAGAATCCAATGGATGCACGAAAGGACCGCTTGATCGAGTTGCTATTGCTGCGATCGTTTCAATACAGTGAAAATCCACCCTTTGTGTTGGCGAGCGGAAAGACGTCGCCGTACTACATCAACTGCAAGCCCGTCACGCTGCATCCTGAAGGGCTGAATCTAATTGGCGCACTTGGCTACGAACACGCCAAACGCCTCGGCGTAACCGCAGTCGGCGGGCTTACACTTGGCGCAGACCCAATTGCGTGCGCAATTGCCAGTCACAGCCACGCCCGCTCCAAGCCGATGCAGGCATTCGTCGTGCGCAAAGTTGCAAAAGGACATGGTTTGGATCGCTGGATCGAGGGCGAATTGCCGCCAGGGACGCCTGTTGCTGTACTGGATGACGTGCTGACCACGGGGGCTTCGACGATCAGCGCGATCGAGCGCGCGAGAGAGGCAGGGCTCCAAGTAGAAGACGCGATCGTGCTGGTGGACCGCGAGCAGGGCGGCCGTGAAGCGGTTCAAGCCTACGGCGTGCAAGTGCATGCGATGATCACTTTGAGCGAACTGATGGCCCGCCGCACCGCGGCTCAAACCCACGCCAAAGAATTGGGCGAACCGGTCCCTGTTGCCTGAGAGCGTGTGAAAAATCCCTTTTTCACCGCTCTATATAGAAACTTGGGGGCGCGCCGCCCCCAAACCCCCGCGGCAGCCCGCATCCGCGGCCTGCATGCAGCCTGCCGCACTGCTGTTTCGTCCATCGAGGGTGCCGACCGCGGCGGCATGCTGCATCTCTAATTGGGGTCAGGTGTTGTCAATTTCTGCCGATCGACCCGCCGCGTGCTCACAGGCAAAAACTGAATCAAATAATATCAATGGATTATGAAATTGCGGAACAGAAACTGGCAATACCTGCCCCCTGCGAAGCTGGTTGTGAAATGAATATTTCACAACCTCTGAGTTTCGGAAAAAGGGCACCTCTGCAAAACCACCCAAAATCTTTACAAAATGCTAGGCGCGACGCTTCGACCGACAAGCCCCTCCTCAAACCAAGCCCAGCCAGCAAAACTGGCATCCGCAAGAACAAAATTTTGCGGGATCGCCTCAGTCAAAAGTCCAACCGACCCCGGCGGCAACCTGCAGCCCTAGTTCGCTAAAGCTGGTCATCCCGCGAATACCGAGGTGCAGCAAAAAGTGCGGCCGATCAAAAACGCGGAGTTGGTAGCGCCCACCGACCTCAAAAAAGAAATTGAGCATGTCTGTGATGGAACTATTAGCAAAATAGATGCCAACGCCGAGCTCGGAGTATCCGCGGACTCGCGCCCAGCCATTGTCGGCGGTTTCCACGCCGACGGCGCCGCCGACACCCACCCACGGGTGCGGGCCAAAGCTGTCCAAAGGCAAAGTGAGGCCAAGTTGCGCTTCGGCCCCTACGTAGAAATTCCGGCGGTGCCGACGTGCGCTACCGCGGATGAAGAAGCCGACCGGTTTGGAGTTGTACGATTCGCAGACCAAACGCTTGTCGTAGGGGCAAGCCACCGGCGGGCGCGGGTCGATGTCAAACGGCGCCATCATGCCGCCCAAAGCCAGCTCGCGACTGACGACCTCATTGCGGTCGTAATCCAGCGCGAATGCCGAATAGGGCAAACTCAACAACAAAATAATCAGCGAAAGATTGCGAATCAGAGTCACCTCGGCGCGATGGCTGGCCGCGCGTGTTTGGCCGATCGTCGCCCACAAACGCCGTTTTGCGCAAGTCGGCCCGGCCTCTGCGCTTGCTTTCGTTGCCAGAACGTGGAGGATAGATCACGAACGCGCGGTTTGATGGCTGCGTCAAAGGACGCGCGGCGTGCAAAAGTGGAGAGATCAGCCCGCCGGATTGACAAAAAATGCGAACAAAACCGCGCGGTACTGGGGGCTCGCCTGAAGCCCGACCGGGTCGGTCGGGGGGGAGGGGGACCACTTACGTCGGGCCCAGGCAGCCACACCACGGAATCGCTGCGCGTCGGCGTGCGGGAGGGAACAGCCCGCGCAGGTTCCATTCATACAATGCCAGCCCGTAGCGTTCTATTCCAGTCGGCAACAGCTGCGACCAAGTTTTGCACATATATCTTCACAACCTTGTTATTATTGACTTTTTTCGCGTGTTCGACCCCTGGCACTGGGGCAGATGCGCAGGACAGTGCGCCCGTAGACCAGTCCGCCGCCGATACCCCTCCCGATGAAGCGGCCGATGGTTGCCCTGCCTGGCGCCTGCAAGTCGACGCAGGCCATTTTACAACCGACGATGCCGGACGCACCGCGGCTTTTGGTGTGCAGATTCCCATGGGTGCGTCCTCCGTTGTCGCTACGTTTTCTAGTGCAAAACACCAAATTCAGGTGGCCCAATGGACGGGCGGCGCAGGCGATCTGGTCGTGCCCAAAACCTGGCTGCAAGATGCCGACGCGCCGTGGCTTTGCGCGGCGTGCCAAAATCGCGTGCGCGCGCAACCGCAGGCCGCCGCTTTTTTGTTGCCAAATTCGCCGCAACTCGTACTTCACCCTGGCGAAAATACCCTTTCCGCTTTCGCATTTGATTATGACGCCGCGGCGGGCACGATCAAAGGCGCCAGCGCTTCGGTCGCCGTTTCCCTTGATATCGTTTGCAAAACCCCAGAACAAAAAAAGGCTGGGGCGATCGACATCAACCTGTGCCTCAGCGGCACCAAGGGTATCACGGCGACGAACGCCTCGCAGCACCCACTGATCGTGCAAATGTTCGCGGATGTGAAGGACATTCTGGCCCAGGCCGGCATTGAAATCGCCCACTTTCGCCTGTTCGACATGGCCCAAACGACCTTGATCGTCAAACATGACAACGGACTGGACCTTGAGATCGCCTCGCTGTTTTTGGGGGCGCCGGCGCTGCCGCCGGGCATAAATGTTTTTCTCGTCGACGCGATCATGGTCGACACTGGCGCCGCGCCCGTCACAATTGCTGGACTTTCCGGCGGCATTCCCGGGCCGCCGTCGGGCTTGATCGCGCGGCAGCCCGGGCCGCGGTCGGGCGTGGTGTTGGCGACCAACGCGGGCCAGGATCTGATCGGCAAGGTGATGGCCCACGAGATTTGTCATTATCTTGGGCTGTTTCATACTACCGAAGCCGATCCGCCGACCGGCCAACCGCTGCATGACGCCATCCCGGACACCCCCGAAACCGGCGACGACACCAACTTGATGTACTTCAAAACCAGTCAGGCTGCGAGCAAACTGACGCCGCAGCAAGCCGCTGTATTGCAAGCAAATCCGGCGGTGATACCTTTTTCCGAGTAGCCAGATCGACCCGCAAACGATACGATGACAGTTCGGAGGCAATGGATGGCAAAGCTTGTTCAGTGTTGCGCGGTACTGGTTCTATTATCGCAAGGTTATCATGCCTTTGCCGCTGAAATTCCGCCCGCTTTGCGCAGTTGGCTCATGGCCATTGAGGCGCTGCCCAACGCCGAACAATTGCGCCGTGCAGGCGGTTCACAAACGGAAAAGCTGCTGGAGGCCGTGGTGAGCGATGCGCAAGAGCCGATTTACGCTCGACATCGCGCGCTTTCTTTGTTGGGTTCCCTGGACAGCCCCAAAGCGGTCGCGTTGTTGCAAGGCCAGCTGCGCAACCGCGATGCGGCTTTGCGGGCTACTGCCGTGGTGGCGTGGCTCGGCGGCGTCGGCCGCCGCGACAGCAAACTCGCGTTGAAATTCGCCGACAAACTGCTGCGCGACCCCGAGGTCAGCGTCCGCGCAGCGGCCGCGCGCGCGCTCACATTTGTGCAAGATCCCGCGGCCGCGCGTTTGATCGCGGCCAAGGCGCGCGCGCAAGAGAAATCGGACCAAGTCCAGCCGCTGCTCGATCGCACGATTCGCGAACTCGATCAGCGCATGGGCAATCGGTAAATCCGAGAATTAAGTACGGTATTTGCTACCAATCCAGCGACAGCGCCGCGCCCACGCTGCGCTCGGCGTCAAACGTTGGCACCAGGCGCAGCGTCGTGCGCGATGGCTTGCCTGGCCCATTTGGGTCCAAATCCTTCACCGGCGCCTGATAATAGGCCAGCACCGTCAGACCGATCAAAGCCACCGAAGCAGCACCTAAACCAATGGTAAGATTCTGCTTTGTGCTGACCGAAGACCAGCGAACAGCCGCATCGGCGTCCAAGCCTTGGCATCTCGCCGCGTCACCTTTGTGACAGGTGCTGCCATCGGTGTGTTGATACTGCACGATGGTTGCAGCCGGAGCATTGCCATCTGCGCCGATAAACCTCTGATTATAATCCGATAGTTCGCTAGTCATCAGCCCCGCGAACACGGCCGTGCCGATAAGCAACGCGGTCGCCGCACTGCCCGCAACCCAAGTCCATTTGTGATCGTGCGGCAGCAGACTCGGATCAACCGGATCCAGCAACACGACGTCGATTTCTTTGGTCTCACCCGGCCCCACCGCGATCGCGCCTCTTTCGTACGGCAAGCGCCGATCCATCGTGACTTTGACAGCATGGGTCCCCGCCGGCACTTTGATCTCATTTTGCGCGTCGACGTCGGCCACTTTGCCATCCAACCACAGTTGCGCGCCCGATGGAAAACCTTTCAATTTCAACGTTCCAGGCAGCGACGCCAAAGTTTGCTTGATCTCTTCAAGTCTTTTGACGGTTGCCTCGCGATCTTTGGCAAAATTGGGACCCACGGGGGCAAGGCGCAGGTACATTTCATAGTAACCCTGCGCAGTTTTGAGATCGCCGTGCTTGTCCAACGTCTTGGCCAGCGCCAAAATAATCAACGGCTCCTTGTCATAACGCGCCTGCGCTCGCCGAAAAAGTTTCTCCGCCGCATCAAAATCATTGGCTTTATACGCCGCCTTACCTTGATTGAAAAGTTCAATCGCCTCCTCACGCGCTTTGGCATCCTCGGCTGAGATGGGCGCGTTCTGCCCCAAAGCCACGGGCAAGCGAATTGGTTGCAATAGCCCAAAACAAATCAGCAATATCACTGAAATCGCTTGGCGCACACCGCTATTTTTCTGGGCCCTGCCGATCATTGGCCGTATTTCCGTTGCGGCGTTGGCGGCCGCGCAGCGCGATGTGTCGCGCATGTGCCGGCCTTCGTCAATGTTTTGGCGCAAAATGGCCCGCTGACTACTGCTTTTTGGCCGGCTCGTCATCCAGCTTGAAATCGCCGGGTTTGGGATCTTTGTGCTTGGGCTCCACGGGGACTTTGTCTTCCGGTTTCACCACAGCCGTATCCGGAACATGCGAGAGTTTCAGCTTTTTCGCCTCCGCCGCCGCTTTGGCTTCCGCGGCCGCCTTGGCTTCGGCCGCGGCCTTTGCGTCGGCGATCGCCCGAGCTTCCGCCTCCGCCTTTTCTTTAGCCAGCCTGATCGCTTCGGCTTTTTGCTGCGCCGCGCGCTCTTCTTCCATTTTCTTGCTCAGCGCGCGGTTTTCCGCCGTGGCTTTTTCAGCCGCCGCGCGATCTTTTCGCGCCTGTTCAGCCAATTCCAGCGCCGCTTTGTCCGGCTTGGCTTCCAGTTTTGCAGCAATTCCCTTGGGCTGTAGGCCTTGCACAGTCGCCGCCTGCAACGCGGCAGCATTGAGATCTTGCGCCGCTTTGGATTCCACGGGGGGGATTTCTTGCGCTGTCGACCTGCCCGGTTCTCGTGGCGCGGAGGCTACTTGGGTCTGTTCGCCCGCGTTTTGCGTTTTGCCGCCCAACGCAACGGCAGCGATCGCACCCACGCCGATCACGACAAACGCGCCAACGCCGATCCACAGCGGCGTGCGATTCGGCGCGGCTGCGGGAGGCGTCGCATCGCGGCGCGGCGTTGGCACGCCGCCCACAGCGTTAAGCGCGGCTGTTTGCAATTGCCCCATAGTTGTCGTTGCTTGTGGCTCAACAAGCGCCCGACTGGCCGTGGTAGGCTCCGGCTCTCGCGCCAACTTGACGGCCGTCGTGAGCTTGTCCACAAGTGAAACCGTCGACTGCGGGCGTTTGGCTGGGTCTTTCTCCAAACATTCCAATACAACCCGTTCAAGGGCCGCAGGCACGATCGGCACACTGCCATCGCGCAGCATCGCCGCCGGCTGATCCTTGATATGCGCGATCAGCACCTGCATCGGCGTTTCACCCAAAAACGGCGGCTTGCCTGTCAGGCCCTCGTACAGCAACACGCCCAACGCGTAAATGTCGCAGCGCCGATCGATTTGCTCGCCTTTGGCCTGTTCCGGCGACATGTACGTGGGCGTACCCATGATCATGCCGCTCTCGGTCAGGCTGTTCTCTGCTGGATGTCCCGGTACTTTTTGCACTTTTGCAATACCAAAGTCCAACACCTTGACATAATTGGGATCACCCGCCACCGGCAGCAGCATGATATTTTCCGGTTTCAAATCGCGGTGTACCAAGCCCGCCGCGTGCGCTTCGGTCAGCGAGTGGCAAATTTGCACGATGATATGCGTCAGCGTTTCCCAATGAATGGTGTGCAACATATCCAAACGATGTCCAAGGGTTTCGCCCTCAACAAATTCCATCGCCAAAAATAGCGCGCCATCGCTGTGGGTCCCGAAGTCAAAAATCCGTATTGTATTCGGGTGCTTCAGCTTGCTGACGGCTTGCGCCTCACGGGTAAAACGCTTCACGTGCTCGACCGACGTCAGATGCTCGCTGCGCAGCACTTTGACGGCGACGGTCTGATTCATATTCATTTGCGTGCACTTGTACACCGCACCAAAACCGCCGACGCCGATAACGCCGTCCACGCGGTAGCGATCGGCGATCATGGTACCAGCATCCAGCGTGGCAGGCTGGTTGTCGTGGACTTCGATCGTCGTTGCGCCGTCGTCTGGGCAGACAACGTCGGTGCGTTCGTTGGAGCAAATGGGACAAACACGCATTTTGAAACCGCGATGGCCGTTAGCAAACCGCGGCGGCGGGGGTACCGGCGCGCTTACAAAGCCACATATTAGGGTAACACGTGACGGCTTCGCGCTCAAATTTATGCTGCGCGCGAGATCATTTCGTTTTGACGTGCGACGCCGCCGAGCGGTTTGTCGGCGATCTTGACAGGCTCTGTGCGCGACTTAGGTTTGCACAGTCGCGCGCCCGCCGACTGCGAGAACGCCATGCCCGACTACGATTATCGCTGCAACGCCTGTCTCCATGTTTTCGAAAAAACTCAACGTATTACGGCACCGTCTGGCGCCAATTGTCCGCAATGCGACAGCGCCGACTGCACGCGCATCATCAGCGGTGGGACGTTTCATTTGAAGGGCAGCGGCTGGTATGCCTCGGATTACGGTGCAAAAACAGGGGTGCCTCACCCAAGCGACAAACCGCCAGCAGCCGAAAAAGAGACGACGGCGGAAGCAACAAGCGATGCGCCACAACCAACAGTGAGTGAAAAACCAACCGAAAAATCCAGCGAACCAACTGCAGACAAGCCTGCAAGTCCGGCAGAGGCAAAGCCTAATTGATGGCCACGGTGGTGATCTGACTGCGGACTTTTTGTGCCCAATGCTCGACAGAACCGTCGTCAAGCGCGCCGAAAAACGCCTCGATCCAATCGAACATTTCGACCGTCGTATGGGCGCGCATGGCCCGTTCGCGCAAAAGCGAACCGTAGGAAAAACCTTTGGTCATCCGCGCCAACACTTGCTTGAGCCGACCCGGAATGACGTGATCGGGCATAGAAACCGCCATCATGGCCGCAAATTCTCGCAGCACACGGATGCGCTCGCGGCTGTCAATTTCCCGCACCGGCAAGCCCGCAACCAGATCGTCGATTTGGGCAAAAATCCACGGATTCATGATCGCCGCGCGACCGATCATCACACCTGCGACGCCGCTCGAACGGTAGCGCCACACGGCTTCCTCGGGCGTCGTGACATCTCCGGACCCAACAACCGGAATAGAAACATGTTTTGCGACGTCACCGATGAGGTCCCAATCGGCCTCGCCTGTGTACATTTGCATGCGCGTGCGGCCGTGAACGGCCAGCATCGATGCCCCAGCTTCTTCCACCATTTTAGCGACTTGCAGTGCGTTGATGCTATCGCTGCTCCAGCCCGTGCGAATTTTGACCGTCACCGGAATGCGCACTGATTTCACGGTGCCTTCGACCAAACGCGCCAGCAGATCGCATTGGCGCAGCAATTCCGCGCCACCACCGCGGCGCACTACTTTGGGCGCCGGACAACCGCAGTTGATGTCGACGATTTGGGCGCCAGATTCTTCTATGATTTGAGCGGCGTTGCCCATTCGCTCCAACTCGCCACCAAAAATCTGCACGGAGAGAGGCTTTTCCGCTTGAGCGTCAAAGGCCATGCGCGCCGCTGATTTCATGTTCTTGCGCGTCAAACCTTCAATCGAGATGAATTCTGTCACTAAAAGGCCGACCGAACCTTGCGAAGCCGATTGGACCATACGCCGAAACGGACTGTCGGTTACCCCCGACATCGGCGCGAGAATAAACGGTTTTTCAACGCGGACTTGGCCAGCGACGGCAAAGGGCACGACTTCAGGATGCGGACCCGCGGGGAGTTCGATCGGCGGCCGGTCAAAAGGTGAACATTCAGGCGCGTTAGCCATAACTAAAGATTCCAAGGGTGGCTCGGAAAAAGGCCACCTCGCGATCAGCGGATGCCCATGCGCGCTTTTAGTTCGGCCTGCCCCATCTGGCCGTCGGGGGTGTAAACATGGACGTTGTCTAGATCTTCCAATGACATATCCCACTCATCCAGCGCAGCTTGCACGGTCAGCAATTGGTCGCGCTGCGCACCTGCGATCGGCGCATCCGGTTCTTTTTTTGCCCGCGTTTTTTCAGCCGCGGCGTGAATATCGGCCAAGATCGTGGCCAAACGCTGCGTGGCCACACGCAGCTGCCGAATGCCGGCAATGGCAATTTGTTCCTGAAAGCGCAAGGCTAGCGCGCTCGAAGATCGCAACAAATCTTCAAACACGTCGCGCGTGAGTTCAAGCGCAATCGTTTCTGCCGACGTCGTGACCGTAGCCGAGCGAGGTGCGCGATCAACCAAGGCCATTTGGCCCACGATCGCGCCCGCGCGCAACGTTGCGAGTATTTTGTCGCCCTCTTCGGTCTTTTTGGAAATGTTGACTTCGCCAGTCGCAAGCAAAAAACAGGACGCCGCACCTGCACCCTCGCGGCAAATGACCTGCCCGACCGGATACTCGCGCGCCGGAGCGACATTGGCGAGCAGTTTGAGTTCATTGTTGCTGTAATCTTTTAGCGACGGCAGCGCGCGCAAATTCACCTGAGCCATTTTCCACCTCCGATTGCGATCACGCGCCGGTCAAACGCGACCAAAGGCGCGAGAACATGGAACCCGATTCTGGTTCCTGGGTTGGCTCCACCGCACCCGACAGCGGGCGTTTGCGCGGCGCGCTCGCGTTGGGGTTGAGCAGCAAGTCGATCCGCCCGTTGGTGGCGCGCAGGCGCTTGGTCACCTCGGAAATGATCTGCGTGGTGATAGTCGACGCGGCAAACGGGGCCGAATTCCGCAACGAAAGCAGGCCCAAGCGGTTGAGCTCGTAGACAAAAGCGTCCGAAGCCGCAACGACACTTGCGGAACGCTTTGCCGGATCCAGGACCGCGCTTTCGCCGACAATTTCTCCGGGGCCAATGGCGCCCAATTCTTGGCGGTTTCCCTGCGCATCCACAGTCTCCACCCGCAATCGCCCATCGAGCACGATGACCATCGTGTCGCCGGTCGCGCCTTGCTCAAAAACATATTCACCGACGGTAAAACGCCGCGCCCGCAGCACGTGCAACATCGCATCGCAGTCGCCGTCGGAAAAATCATGGAACAATGGAACTTTGCGAACCAAAGCTCGTTTCTCGGCGCTCATCTTCTGTTCCTCCTCGCTCTCCAGCCCACTGCCCCGCGCTGTGGAACAATAACACGATCAGAGCGGCTTGCCAGCTTTGCACCGTTGCACCGGCGGTTCTTTTGACACTCCGCCCGAGCGCTTACATGCTGTGTTCATGCGTTGGCCGTCGTTGACACCAGTTGAAATCGCCCCCAAACGAGCCAATGTCATGTTATCACAATTTTTCTATTGGGCCTGTGTCAGTTTCATCGCGATCACGGGCTGCGGCCGCGCCATCGAGCACTGCGAAGACGGCCTGTGCCCAACGGCCACGACTTGCAACCCAACCACCGGTTTGTGTGACAAGAATGCCGCTTCGAGCAGCGGCTCGCTCGGACTGTTCGGCCGCATTCAGTGGTTGCGCATGGCCGACGGTCAAACGGCGCTGGTGGGCTACTCGGCGCAGCGAAAAAGCCTTGTATTTGTGCTACATCCGGACGGCGAGGCCCAGGTCAGCTTCATCGCCGGTCCAGCTGCTGCGCCCGATGAACCGGCTGCGGGCGAGTCAAGCGCCGCGGTGGTCGCCGCTGACGGCCAAGTTCACGTTGCTTGGTTCCGCCAGACCGATGCCACGCTTTGGTACGCAGCGGGCGGTGCAACGCAATGGTCGCGCCAACAGATCGCAGTGGATGGCGAGATCGGCCGCGACGTCGCGATCGGACTTTTTCAAGGTGCGCCGGTTGTGGCGTATCACTCCGAAAAAACGCACACAATCCACGTGGCCCAGCGCGGGGCGACCTCGGAGTGGCAAATCGAACAAGTGCCTGCGCCAGCGCCGGTCGCCGGTTTAACGGTTGCGGCTGACGTGGGGCGGTCGCTGTCGATGGCGATCGGGCCTTCGGGCCCCGCCATCAGCGCGTACGATGCAAGCGCCGGCGATTTGATTTTGGCCGCACGCTCCGGTGGCGTTTGGAGCGTCGTGCGTTTGGCCGGCACAGATGCAGCGTCGGGCGTCGATACGGGCGATGTCGGCGACCCATCTGCGCTCGCGGTCGGACCGACGGGTGAATTGGCCGTCGCCTACCGCAACCGCAGCAGCGGTCAGGTACAACTCGTGCGATCTAAAGCCGGTGAAATCTCAACGCAAGTCGTCTTGTCTGGCGAACATACCGATGACAGCAGCCAGCTATCTCGCGTCGATGTGGTGGGTTCGGCGCTGGACATCGCGGTGCTGGCCGACGGCGGCGTCGCTGTGGCGATGCAAAATGGCAGCACCATGCGCGTGATTGTGGCAGTCGACAAAGCGACAGGCGGTTTCAAGCGCATCGATGTGCCGGGCGACGCCCACGCTTGGCCGCGGCTATTGCGCCAGACGGATGGCGGCCTTGCTGTGGGTTACATTGCGCTCAGTGGCCAAGGCGGACCGAGTACCGGCCGTTTTGACCACTGGAACCTGCCCGGCGGTGGCAAATGATGCGGCAAACGCTGTGCATTTGCTTCATATTTGCGCAGGGTTGCGGCAATCCGCCGTTGCCACTGGAAAAACCACTGGCGGCCCAATATCGCGTTGAGGGCGGTTTGCGCATCGTCGTTGCCGACAGCGACTTGCCCACGTTCGCCGAAACCGTGCGCATCGGCGCCGGCAAAACCATCGACGTACCCGGCGCGCCTTGGACGCTGCCGCAAACCGACGATCACAAACTCGGTGCTTGGAGCACGTCGCTGACCTTGAAGCACGCCGCGGCGAACTGGAGCGCAGGTCAGCATCTGGTGTTGAATTTTGAAATTGACAAAGTCGTCGTGCCGCTGGCGCTGGGCGTGCAAGGCCAACCGGCCTGCAAACTGACCTGGTCGAGCTCGGGCGGCTTGCTGCAACTGCAAGTCGAAGTGATTCGCTCCCTTCAAGGCCAACTGGCAGCAACCTTGGCAGCTGAGCCAAGTCTGGTGTGGCAAATGCCGACGCTCGCGGACACGGAATCCTGTCTCAAAAGTGAACCTGAAGGAACAGCGAAGGCGCTGCAAAAACACTTGGAGGCGATGCTGCGCAATCAAGCGGCCAATCCGCTCACGAAATCTACGCTCAACGCGTTGGCAGCGCTATTTCCGCCATCCTTAGAATTTGCTGCACAATTCCACGTGCAAGCCCCGTGGGCGCATCAGGTTCAGGCGCGGGTTTCAGCGGACTTTTTGCACCCCGCGGCGGGTGAACAACTGGCGATTCATGCGGGCGCGCGCACAGTCGCCTCCCTTGCGGTGGGTTTGGACGTGGACCGTGCGCCGACGGCGGTCGACGCTCCGCTGCCCTCGGGCGCCGTCGCTTCAGTTGCACCGCAGCCTCCAACTGCGCCTGTTTCCAAAGCATTTGTCCGACGCGCTCTGGTGGTGGACGGCACCGCGATGGCGCGGGTTGGCTGGGCGGTCGCGCGATCGGGGGCATTGGCGAGGCAGACGACCAAACAGTTTGAACATGCCTTCGCGCCCAATTGGGCTGCGATCGCGATGCCCGATTTGGCGCCATGGGTCGACGGTCCGCCCAGCGGTGCGCGTTTGTGGCCGGAGTCTTCGCCCGAAATCAAAGCGGTCGACACACCGAGCGGACCGGCGGCGGAGTGGAAATTCGACAAAGCGACGTTGGAAATTCTCGGCCGCATCGGCGACATGGAAGTTGTGGTGCTGCGCATCAACGGAGGTTTTCGCGCCCGCGTGCGCACCGCGATCGTCGGCGGCTCCAACTTGCAATTGGAAATCGTGGACGTGCAAAGCGATGACCGACATGTGCTGAGCCCCATTTTGGCTGGAAACAGCAGCGCCGACAGCAGCGCCGAAAGCCGCGCGATTCTCGATCAACTGGTAGACAGCGCCTTGCGCGGAATTTTTCAACAAACCCCTGTGTTTCCGCTTAACGCGCTGCTGCCCAAAGGCACGGTTGCAACGGGTTTGACCCGCAGCGGCGAGGCGTTTTGGCTGTGGCTGGATGGCGCACCTCCGAATTAATTCATTGTTTCATGACGTTTTGTCATTGTTGGCGCGACTGGCCAACTGGGTTATGCTCGGCCATCCGCGACGGCCGCTGCTGTGGCGATTCTTGAGGAAGTAAGTATGCGAATTTTTTCAACGGTTTTTGCTAAATGGGCCGTTTTGGTGGGCTGTGCTGCCGCATCGCTCACATCGGGCTTTGCCGCCGTGGCCGCGGAACCCGCCATTAAATCAGCGGCTAAGGGCGCCGGCGCCAGCGATGGTGTCAAGGACAAGCGCACGGTGCTGCAATTCGATAGCACCCTCAAAGACGACGAAAACAAACCGGTGGCGGGCATTTTTCCGATGCAGTTTGAACTGCGCAAGCCCAAGCAAAAAAAGGCTTTTTGGAAAGAAAAGCTCTGGGTTGCGGTCGACAACGGCAAATACAATGTGCAGCTGGGCAAAGCCACCAGTTTGCCCAAAGGCCTCGACCCAAAAACGGCGATCATGGTCGTGAGCATCGTTGGGTCGGGTGAAATTCTGCAGGAACCGTTGGCGGGAGAAACCTCTGAAATCGCTGATTTAACTGGGGGCGGCAAGGGAGAAACCGGCAAACGGATCGTGCAATACGCTGAAAAATCGGGATTTGCCTACGAAGCCGAAAAAAGCGCCGTTGCCGAGCGAATTGGCAACTACACCGCGAAATTGCTGCAGGACACGCTGGACGCATTGGACAAAAAGAAGTTGAAAGTCAAAATTGGCAAAAATTACCAGAACACCGCCAGTATCGGTGGCGCTGGCGGCCAACCGTTTGAATCGCTTTGCCCGCCGGGGCATGTCGCGGTTGGCATTCGCGGCGGCTCGGGCATCTATATCGATAACTTCCAAGTGATTTGCGCACCGCTGGAGTAATTGCAACGATGGCAGATTTTCTTCCTGGACCCGCGCTGACCGCGGATGCCATCGTCGAACGCCAGCTTGTTAACGGTAAGCGCGCGATTTTGCTTGTAGAACGCCGGTGGCCTCCCTTCGGCTGGGCGTTGCCAGGCGGCTTTGTGGAAGCTGGCGAATCCTGCGAACAGGCATGTCTGCGTGAATTGCTAGAAGAAACTTCACTGGTTGGCACCATCGCCTATCAACTCCAAGTTTACTCCGACCCCAAGCGAGACCCGCGGCGTGCGACGGCAACCGTGGTTTATGTTGTCCGCAGCGACGGCGAGCCGACGGCTGGCGACGATGCGGCGGCGTTGCGCTTTTGGCCGCTCGACGCCCTGCCGCCGTTGTGCTTTGATCACGCCCAAGTGGTCGGCGACTACCTAAGTGGTCGCTTTGTGCCAGCACACGCGCGCTGACCGCCCTCGGGTTGCGTATGCTTGTGCCAACATTGGGCAATAAGACAAAGATGCCATGGCGGTTTGACAATGTTTGGGCGCTTGCTTTTGCGGCCCTCGTTTCCTTTGGGTCTGCTTGCACCGCGAGCACCGACGTCGAAGGGGTATGGCGCGCCAAACCCAAAGCAAACCCCTTAGTTTTCAATGCCGCGGGCGACCCTATCGGCATTGAAATCGTCATAGGCGAATATGGCCCGGACGCGACGGGGGTGGTGCATTTTTACCGCACGCAGATTTTTGACGTAAAGCAATCGGCATTGGCGCCGCTAAATCAGTGTGCTTGTGCGTACTTACACGATGGCAGCATGGATCTCTCGTCCAACACGCTGCACTTCCGATTGCGCGGCTGCGTTCAAGGTGCGGCGACGCAGGCCGAACTGCCCATTTACGGCGAACTCACCTTAGATGTCGCTGGCAATTTGGTCGGCACGCTGACCGTGGAAACCCCGGGTGGCGCCGTGTTGCCCTTAACTTTCTCGCGCCGTGACAACGTAGGTCAGATCGATCCCGCCGACCTGGTTTGTGCACATCCCACTGAAGCTGAAGGAAATTCGTTCAGTGGTCGCTGATCAATTCACGACGCAGGCGCGGCTGTGGCCAAATTTTCGCAAACCGTTGCGCCAAATTTTGCCCAACCCACAGCCAACCCTGCACGCTGTCGGTTGGCGTGTCGCACTTGTTTGCCTTGGTCTGACTGTGGCGTTGCCGAGCGTGGCCCAGACCGTCCCCGCGCCGCCAAACCCCGCCCCGCTGGTGCGCGACGACCTGCCGGACGTGCAGAAGCGCTCGCGAAGCGTGGCCATCCTGCCTATTTTGGTGGACTTGCCTGCCGTCGAAGACCTTTTTGGCGCAGATCGCCAACGCAGCGCACCCGCGGTACCCGATATCGCAGCGAGCATCTTGCGCGTCGCGACGGGGCAGCCGTACGTGGCTGTGCTGTCGGTGGCCCGCGTGCGCGACGCGCTGGCTGGCGACGCAGAGGGGCAACTGCGCGCGCACAATGCGGAAGATTGGTATCGCAAGGGTTTGCAGCTGTACTTGGGTTTGGGTCCGCAGGCGCCGGTGTATCTGCGGCAGGCGGTAAGCGACTACACGGCAGCTTTTCAAGATTTGATCGAGGCCAAGCCATTTGCCGACGCGCAGTTCATGTTGGGCGTCAGCCTGATCGACAGCGGTGACAAGGATGCGGGCCACATCGCGCTCAAGGAGGCGTTTCGCTTGGAACCCATGCGCCGGTTCCGCGCCAATTTTTTTCCGCCGGCAGTCAACGCGGCCCTGTTGGCGGCACTGTACGATCGCCAAAAAACAGCGGATCCAATTCATCCCTACGGTGACAACCGCAGAATGTGGCAACTGGCGCAGCGTTTGGGCGTGCAATGGTTGATTTTTGGCTCGCTGCGGCCGGCTGCGCAGCCCAACGCGCCGCCTGAATTGTGGTTGGCGATCTACGATGCACAACGCCGTGTGATCGATGCTGAAATTCGCCTCGCCGCCGACAATTCGACCGATCGCCTCGACGCTTTTCTGACTCGGTGGCTGGCTTGTGCACAAGTAACTGAACTTGCTCCTATTTCTCCGTCGCGCAGCGACGATGTCCGCCTCGACACGGCCGCCTCGTATGCGTTGTACGTGCGTCATCCCACACGTGAAGCATTTCATAGTCTTGGTTTCGCGTTAGGCGTTGCCCAAGAGTTTCGCGGCAACCTCGAATGGTTTTCGCGCCTCAACATGTACACCAGCATTTCCGACCCATATCGCGATTTACTTCATACTTTCAACTCGGTACGCGCCATGTTCGGTCTGGGATTCACCTACCGCACGCAGACCTTGCGCGTTTTTTTTCGCCCCGCCATCGACGTACATTTGCTCGGCAGCTTCATTGAAACAAGAGATCCGCAATGCAAGTTGTTCGGCACCACCTCGCCGCAATGCGATCGCAGCACGCTGCTTGACCTAGATTCGCACATTCTTTTGGGCTTGAACTTGGCCACCGGCGTCAACTTGGACTTAGGTCGCCATTTCTTTGTGTCGCTACAAGCCTCCATGTCGTCGTATTTTTTGCCACTTGCGGGCACCGAGCGCCTCAACTATCCGGTTTCAGGCGAGATCGGCATGGGCTATCGCTTTTGAAAGGACCTGAAATGACCGTAGAAAAGCTCAAGCCGCATGCTGCGTTTTTGCCGCCGACCGGCCCAGTGATTTTTGCGATCATGGACGGTGTTGGCATGGGTCTGGGTGACGGCGGCGACGCGGTGTTTCTGGCTGAAAAGCCAACGCTAACTTGGCTTTGGCAAAATGCGCCGACGCGAAACCTGCGCGCACACGGTGTGGCCGTCGGCATGCCGAGCGACGCCGATATGGGCAACAGTGAAGTCGGCCACAACGCGTTGGGCGCTGGGCGAATTTTTCGCCAAGGCGCGGCGCTCGTCGCGGACGCCATCCAAAACGGCCGCCTGTTTAGCGGCGACACCTGGCAATGGTTGATTGAACCGCAACAGCTGAATCCGCAAAGCACCTTGCATTTATGCGGCCTATTGTCGGATGGCAATGTCCACGCCCATATCGACCACGTTTTGGCTTTGCTCGCCGCGGCCGATCGCGGCGGCGTGCAGCGCGTTCGCCTGCATGTGCTCGCGGATGGGCGAGACGTGGCCGATCCGTCGTTTGAGCATTATCTTCAGCAATTGCAGGACCATTTGCGTCTGTATCCCCATCGCGATTACTTGGTCGCGTCGGGGGGCGGGCGCATGACTGTGACTATGGATCGCTATGAGGCCGATTGGTCCATTGTCGAAAAAGGCTGGCGATGTCATGTTTTAGGTGAGGGACCCCTTTTTCCGACGCTGCAAAACGCCTTGGCTTTTTTGCGCGCGCAGCCGGGCGGCGATTCGGATCAAAAGCTGGGTCCGTTCGTCTTGGCCGATGCCGACAACGAACCGCTGGGCCGCGTGCGCAATGGCGACAGTTTTGCTCTTTGGAATTTTCGCGGCGATCGGGCGATCGAATTGACGCAGTGCTTTGAACAACGCGATGAATTCAAACACTTCGAGCGCATTTTTCAGCCGGATGTGCGTTATGCCGGCATGATGCAGTACGACGGTGATTTGCAGCTGCCTAAACGTTTTCTGGTGACGCCGCCAGCGATTGAACGCACGGTTGGCGAATATTTTGCGGCCCTTGGCGTGCATACGTTCGCGGTGAGTGAGACGCAAAAATACGGCCACGTCACGTATTTTTGGAATGGCAATCGTTCGGGCGTTCTGGATGCTAACCATGAAATCTATGCGGAAGTGCCTTCGGATCGGCTCAGTTTTGACCAACGACCGCAAATGCGCGCAAGGGAGATTACCGACTTGGTGGAAAAAAGCCTGCGCGACGCGCAACGGCCGGATTTTGTTCGGCTCAATTATGCCAATGGCGACATGGTCGGGCACACTGGCGACTTGCGGGCGACGATAGCGGCCATTGAAACCGTCGATTCGGAAATAGGCCGCCTACTCGATTTAGTCAAGGAATTCAACGGAATCCTAGTCGTGACCGCCGACCACGGCAACGCGGACGACATGTGGACCCGAGACAGCAAAGGCAAGCCGGTGATGCGAGACGGCGTACCGCAGCCCAAAACCAGCCACACGCTCAACCCCGTGCCATTCACCATTTTCGACGCGCGGCCGCAGCAAGCTTGGCAATTGCGCACTGACCTCCCCGACGCCGGTTTGGCCAATGTCGCAGCGACGCTTTGCAATTTGCTTGGGTACGACGCACCGGCTGACTACGAGCCCAGTTTGATCGCCTGAAGCGTCAGCGGCCCTAGCTTTTTACTGTCGTGCCATGGTGTTGCCAACGGGACACCTTTTTCCGATTCCCTTTTTCCGATTCGTCGGCGCGCCGCACTTTCGCCTGTGTGTGCTCGACCCGTTGGGCAAACCTCAGAGGCTGTGAAATATCCATTTCACAGCTGCTGAGCGTCACGAACAACCGCCCGACGTTGCCCCACAATCGCAGCGGTAACACTTGCCCGCCGGCACCATCATGCGACCGCAACTCGAGCACAGCGGGCTGTCCATGTAGGCCTTAAAGAGCTTGCTGTTGTCAGCTTTTGTCGGCACCACGTCTGCTTTCACGGCCGCAACTGAATCGACCGCAAAACCAACAGTTTTGCTGGCTTTAATCCGCGGCGCCGCCGACGGTGCCGACGAACTGACCGTTGGCGCCACAGGCGCCTCGACGGGCGGCAATTCGACGATATCCTGTTCACCAGCGTCCAAAAACTTCAGCGCCATCCAACGGAAAATGTAATCGGTGATCGACTTGGCGATCGGAATGTCGCGATTGCCTGTAAAACCACTGGGTTCAAAGCGCGTCGCCGTGAACTTGTCGCACAACACCTGCAGCGGCACGCCGTATTGCAGCGCCATGGAGATCGAAGTGGCAAAAGCATCCAGAAGTCCGCTCAGGGTTGAGCCTTCCTTGGCCATCCGGATGAACATCTCGCCCGGCGTGCCGTCCTCGTACATGCCCACCGTGATGTAGCCCTCGTGGCCCGCGATGCTGAATTTATGCGTAAGTGCCTGACGCTCCTCTGGAAGTTTGCGCCGTCCGGGCTTGGTCACTTCGACCACTTTTTCAACAATTTTTTCAACGACTCGTTCAGCCCCCCCCCCGCCCGCGCGCACGTCGGCTTGATTTTCCGCGTGCCCCAACGTGTTGCCTTCTTTGGTATCACTGGTTTTTTTCACGCTCAGCGGTTGACTGCGCTTGCAGCCGTCGCGGTACACCGCCACCGCCTTGATGCCCAATTTCCACGCTTCCAAATACGTGCGTTCGATGTCTTCAATCGTCGCATCATGCGGTAAATTGACGGTTTTGCTGATCGCGCCCGACAGAAACGGCTGACAGGCCGCCATCATTTTCAAGTGCCCCTGATAATGGATAGACCGCGTGCCGTTGGCCGGCGTAAACGCGCAATCGAACACGGCCAGATGCCCCGAACGCAGATGCGGCGCGCCTTCGATCGTATCGTTCTGGTCAATATACGTCGTGATATCTTCAACTTGCTGGGCCGAATAGCCGAGCTTTTGCAGGGCTTGCGGTACCGCATTGTTAACGATCTTCAACGTACCGCCACCGACCAGCTTCTTGTATTTCACAAGTGCGATGTCTGGTTCAATGCCCGTCGTATCGCAATCCATCATAAAGGCAATAGTTCCAGTAGGTGCGAGCACGCTGACTTGCGCATTGCGGTAACCAAACTGCCCACCCGCCGCCACGACGTCGTCCCACACTTGGCGGACCGACGCCATCAGATCGCCCGAAACCGCTACGGTATCAATGGCATTGACAGCTGCGCGGTGCTTGTTCATTACCCGCAGCATCGGCTCGCGGTTGAGATCATAGCCCGGAAATGCGCCGATTTGCTCAGCAATATGCGCAGATTGCAAGTTGGCTTGACCGTGCATCAGCGCCGTGATTGCGCCCGCATACGCGCGACCTTCCGCCGAATCGTAAGCCAAACCGCGCGTCATGAGCAGGGCCCCCAAATTGGCGAAACCCAATCCAAGCGGCCGGAACAAATGACTATTTTTTTCGATACGCGCCGTCGGATAGGCCGCAAAATCGACCAAAATTTCCTGCGCCGTAATCGTGACGTCGACCGCGTGTTGAAATTCTTTGCAGTCAAACTCACCTTGCGGCGTGACAAACTTCATCAGGTTCAAACTTGCCAAATTGCAAGCAGAATCGTCCAAAAACATGTATTCGCTGCACGGATTGGACGCGTTGATGCGCGCCGTGTTCGGACAGGTGTGCCAGTCGTTGATGGTCGTGTCGTACTGCATGCCGGGATCGCCGCATTGCCAGGTCGAATCGGCAATTTCATGCATAATGTCTTTGGCTTGATGTGTATCAACCACGCGGCCGTCGCGAATGGCCTTGGTCTGCCACTGTTCGCCGTTTTCAAAAGCGCGCATGAATTCGTCGTTAACCCGCACAGAATTGTTCGAATTCTGAAAGAACACCGAAGTATAGGCCTCGCCGTCGATGCGCCCGTCGTAGCCCGCATCGATCAGCGCATGGGCCTTCTTTTCTTCTTTCATCTTGCAGCGAATAAATTCAACAATATCTGGATGTTGTACATCCAAAATCACCATTTTCGCCGCCCGCCGCGTCTTGCCACCGGACTTGATCACACCGGCAAAAGCGTCAAAACCCTTCATGAAACTCACGGGACCGCTGGCCTCGCCACCGCCAGCCAAGGCTTCGCGAGAGCTGCGAATCGGCGACAAATTGCTGCCGGTGCCGCTGCCGAATTTGAACAACATGCCTTCGGTTTTGGCCAGCGACAGGATGGATTCCATCGTGTCGTCGACGCTGTTGATAAAGCAGGCCGAACATTGCGGTTTTGCTTCAACGCCGACGTTGAACCACACAGGGCTGTTGAAGGCCATGCGCTGGTGCAAAAGCAGCCATGTCAATTCATCTTCAAAAACTTTGCAGTCGATTTCCGTTGCAAAATACTGGCCCTGACGCGCCCACTGGCCGATCGTATTGACAACCCGGCCGATCAACTGGCGCACGCTGTACTCGCGCTCCGGCGTGCCCAACGTGCCGCGAAAATACTTTGACACCACGACAGCCGTCGCTGTTTGCGACCAAGTTGAGGGAAACTCGACATTTTTCTGCTCAAAAATCGTTTCGCCGCGGGTGTTGGTGATGCTCGCCGTGCGGCGCTCCCACGCCACTTCCTCAAAGGGATGCACGCCGACTTTGGTGTGCAAGCGCGCCATCGCGATGCCGGGGCCGCGATCCCCCTTTTGCGACGCCGGCAATTGCCCGCCCGGCGTGCGTGAACTGGACACATGCGTCACGCTTTCGGTTGCTTGCGTCAAACTGTCCTGCGCGTCGGCCATAACTATCTCCGTCGCCAAGATGCGTTCATTGGCCTGCTGGCCTTGCCCAATACCCAATAGGCTGCTTTGCAACGTAAATTCTTCATTCTGCCGACCATTTTGCTTGGCCGTGCGCAAGTTTGCGACGTGTGGCGCGCTGTCGTTTTTGCTGCTTTCTCCCTTGCTGGATTCCGCAGAATTGTCGCTTTTCGCAGGCTTTTCACCGTGCTTGGTCAGTTCACTGTGCATATTTTCGTTTTTCCCCAACATCTGTTCCATGATTCCGCCCCGTTTTTCTCAGTTGTGGTGCCGCATCACCTGCGGTCTACCGACAAATAAATAAAGATCTTGCTGTGTTTCGCCTGTTGTCAGAATTGCGCGATGGGTCTGGTCTCTTCGGCGGCCCTGCCGACTGTCCTTTGCATCTTGCCTTTGCCAAAACTTTTGAATATCACACGCTTACCGATCGTGTTGCCCAAATCACCGTCATCACTTCCCACAACGCACTAAAACTAAAGCGCGATCGCCGCAAGTCGACGCGGACTTTCCGCGTCGGGCCGGTTTGGCATGATGGATTTTTGGATTGGTTTCGCTACCTTTTGACGCTTTTCATACCGTTTTCATGATCCCACACCGTTTTCGTGATCCATGGACGCCATGTGGTCCACGGACGACATCTGGCACAATTGAAAAGTCGTCACAACCAGCAACTCAACCGTCCTAAACCTAACTTGGCCCACCGGCGGGGTCAAGCGCCTTGAGCGTTGCACGGCTGCGGCGGTTGTCAAAAAAACGCCACATCTTGTGTCAAGAAAATTTGTCACCCCTACATCTAGTGGATCGCCGATCGCGTTTGCGACCCATTTGCACCCTATTTGCGCTTGGCCAAGGCCGCAAAAGCGCCACCAACAAATCTTTGGCCAGCAAAAAAAATCCTGCCCACGTGGCGACGGCAGCAAAGCAATAAACCCAAGAAACCAGAGGAACCTAGACCTCAACAGCGCGATCATCGCCGTCACTTGCTCCCTGATCATCCCGCGCGACGCCAATCTGCGGCAAACGACAAGTCGCGAACCCCATTTGATTATTTGTTAACAAACGCAAATAAATATTATAATCATGGATTTACGTCTAACCAGTCATTCTGGATCGCAAATTTGTCATTTGGCCCTTTTTCGCGGCTCAGACGACTTGCACACGCCTCGCGCGCAAATTATCTTCGCTTGTCCACGGAGTGCTGATGCCCATCTGGTTGCCGATCCCAATTTTCGTCGCCGCTCTTTTGTACGCGTCTGTGGGACATGCCGGGGCGTCGGGCTATCTTGCCGTGCTGGCGCTCACCGAACTCGCGCCCGCGGCGATGAAGCCGACCGCGCTTGTGCTCAACATCTTGGTTTCAACTGTGGTCGTCTTGCGGTTCTGGCGCGCGCAATTGGTGCCGTGGCGCGCGTTGCTGCCGTTTGCGTTGGCCTCCGTGCCGTGTGCATTTTTGGGAGGCTGGGTCGCACTGCCGGGCCAATGGTACCGCTGGCTCGTCGGCTTGGTCCTGCTTTATTCGGCGTTTCGGCTGGGCCGGCGCACCGGAGCGCAAGACGCGGCGGCGGTGAAATTGCCGCCCACCTCGGTGGCGCTTGCCACCGGCAGCGGCATCGGACTGCTCGCCGGCCTAACCGGCACAGGCGGCGGCATCTTCCTGTCGCCACTGGCGATTTTACGCGGGTGGGCGACACCGCGCCAAGCCGCAGGGCTTTCAGGCGTGTTCATTTGGCTCAATTCGGTTGCCGGTCTGTTGGGCAATTGGCAGTCGGTCGCCCTGATTCCCAGCGCAACTCCTGTGTGGGCCATCGCCGCCGTGCTGGGCGGGACGATTGGCGCCGGACTGGGCGCGAGGCGCTTGCCACCGATCGCGCTGCGTCGCTTGCTGGCGCTGGTGCTGGTTGTTGCAAGTGCGAAGTTGCTACTTGCGAAGTGACCAACGACCGTGTTGGTAGCCGCCCTGCCCCATCTCGACGCCGTCGAGGACCAGCGTCGCGCCGGCTTGTCCGGCTCGGGCCCTTCCAATTCGCTGTGCGCCCGCGCCGACCACCGCCGCCACATCAAATTGCGCGGGCACCGCGACCAATAAGGCATAGTCGTCACCGCCATGTGCCATTGCGGTGGCGACATCATAGCCCATTTCTGTCGCTGCCAGCAGTTTGCGCGGCGTGGTCAGCGCCAAGTCCAAATGCACGCTGCTTGCGCGACCCAGCCTGTCGGCATCGCGCCACAAGCCGTCAGAAATGTCGATGGCGGCCATGCGTTCACGGGTCGCTTGCAGTGCGAGGCCCGCGTTAACCAGCGGTTCTGGCCATACATGCGCGTAAACACATTGTTGCATCCACGGTTGATCCAGTGGCAATTCCGCAGCAAGCAGGCGCAGGCCGAGCGCCGCCAACCCGACGTCGCCGATCAACCAGATCGCATCGCCCGCACGCGCGCGATCGCGCTGTAGCCCCGCGCCGTGGAGTTGTCCGACAGCCGTCACAGTCCAGCGGGCAGGACCTGGCGAAAAGCCGACGTCACCGCCAACCACGCCGCAGCCGTGCTGATCAGCGAGGGCAGCAAGGCCCTCGAGCGCCTCAAGGACGTCGCTGACCAAAGTCGAGACCGGCAATTCCAAAGCCAGCAGCAGCGCTTGGGGCTGGGCGCCCATGGCGGCCAAATCGGACAGATTGACCGCCGCAGCGCGGTGACCTATGGCCCGCAACGGCATCTTTTGCGGCAGCCAATCCACGCCCTCGACGACCGAATCGACCGTCAACACCACGTCACCGTCGGCGCGTAGAACTGCCGCGTCATCGCCATTGCCCAACAACAGCGCGGTCAGCGGCCGATCGAGGAGCGCGCGCAGTTGCGCGATCAACGCCATTTCACCCAATTCACCAACGGTCATCTAGTTCTACCGGAGGGACCCCTTTTTCCGAAACCAGCTTTTGGTAGGCGACCACGCGGCCAAACCGATGTTCCCCAATGAATTGCTCCAGCGTTTTGACGGCCTGCAATTGTTCCGGCGGCAGCGCTTCGGGGGTGTCCACTTCCAAATGCAAATGCAAATAGCCGCGCTGTGCGGCGGACGCAGCTATGCCCGTGGCGCCTGCGCCCTTCAGCAAGCCGCGCTGGGCGATGCGCACATGGCGCGACGCGACCATTTCTGGCAATAGGCTCAATATTTCAATACCCTCTAACGTGGGAACTGCGACTTTGACGCCCAAAACTGCCTGGGCCCAGGTCACCGGGACCGAGCAATGCAAATCGTCGCCGTCGACCGTAAGCAGTGGATGGGCTTGGATTTGAATCACAACAATGACGTCACCGGGCTGGGCGCCAGCGGATTTTTCACCGCTGAGCTTCTCACCGGCGCCGCGCACCCGAAGTTGGCTACCGGCGCGAACGCGCGGCGGCACTTGCGCGACAATCGTTTTCATCACCGAGACTTGGCCGCGGGCGCGGCAGGTCGGGCAGGCCGCGAGCACGACCGTTCCACGCCCCAAGCAAAAGCCGCAGATGCCGTCGTGCCGCCGCAAACCTACTTTGAAGGTGCCGCTGCCCAAACACACGTGACAGACAGGCATCCTGTTCGGATCGGTGGTCCCCATCCCATTGCAATCGTTGCAAATTGTGTCGTACTGCGCCTTCACTTCCAGCGGCCCGCCGGTCATGGCCAAGATGAAAGGGATCGTTTGCTGTACACGCAAATCTCGCCCGCGCGCGCTGGTGGGCAGCGCCAGCGGGCGCCGCCGCAAGCGCGAAACGACATTGTCCAGCACATCCAGTGCCTTTTCGGCACGCGGGTCATCGATGAGCCGCACGGGGTCTTTGAGCAGCAACTGGCGATCGTACAGCAATCGCCGCGACGGGTCGCCTAAATCCGTATAAGCACTAGATATTTGTTTGAAGCAATCGGTCGCACGGTCCGAACCCATCTGGGCGTCGGGGTGATAAATCCGCGACAACTTGCGGTACGCGTTTTTGATGTCCGCTTCGCTGGCGTGCGGCTGCACCCCCAAAATGCGGTAATGATCGGGGATTAGCGTGTCCATCTCGGCAAGGATTACGCGAAATCTTTGTACATCACTTCAGTGACGCGGAAAGCAGATTTTTCCAAGTCGCGCAGCGAGTTTTGCAGTCGGTTGATATCCGGCGAGTCAACCGAGCGCCGCGCCACATCCAAATCGGTTCGAATTTGGCCTAGTTCGCCTTCTGTCAAATAGTTCGCGCTCTCGGCAAGCGATCGTTCCGTTGTGTAGATCAGGCCGGAAAGGCGGCGCTTCATCTCCGAAAGTTCCAACAAATCGCGATCGACTTCGTTGTACTGCTCGGCTTCGGCCAGCATCCGCTCGATCGCCGCTTCACTCAGGCCGCTGGTCGCGCGCAATTTGATCTGCTGTTCGCGTTTGGTGCCGAGATCGCGCGCGGAAACACCCAAAATGCCGTTGACATCGATGGAGAATGTGACCTCGATCTTGGGAACACCGCGCAATGCCGGCGGAATACCGGTAAGTTCAAAACGCGCCAAACTCGTGTTGTCGCCCGCCAACGGGCGTTCGCCCTGCAGCACGTGCAAGTTGACCAACGGCTGATAATCGTCTGAAGTTGTGAACACTTCGGTGACGCTAACCGGCACGGTGACGTTGCGCGCGATGAGTTTGGTCATCACGCCGCCAGCTGTCTCCAAGCCCAAAGACAGCGGATTGACGTCGAGCAACACGACATCGCCGACATCGCCTGACAAAATCGCACCTTGGATCGCAGCACCGACGGCCACGGCCTCATCTGGATTGACGCTGCGGTTGGGCGTTCGACCAAAAAAATCTTGAACCGCGCGCTGCACGGCCGGCATTTTTGTCATACCACCGACCAGCAAAACGTCGGTGATATCCTGCACGCCGATGCTGGCAGCGGCGAGTGCCTCGCGGCAATGCTCAATGGTCGTTTCAATCAGATCTGCGCAGATTTCTTCCAATTCTCGGCGCGTGAGCAAGCGGTTCATGTGTTTGGGACCGCTGGCATCAGCGCTCAGAAACGGCAAAGAGATTTCGGTCTCCTCAATGGACGACAGCTCAATCTTTGCCCGTTCGGCCGCATCTTTCAGGCGCTGCAACGCCACGGGATCCTGGCGCAAATCGATGCCGGTTTCCATCCCGAAGCCCTCGATGAGGCCGTCCATCAAACGCGCGTCGACGTCCTCGCCGCCCAGAAACGTGTCGCCGTGGGTGGCCTTGACCTGAAACACCCCGTTGGAGAATTCGAGGATCGAAATATCGAAAGTGCCGCCGCCTAAGTCGTATACGGCAATAATTCCGGATGATTCGGCGTTTATGCCGTAGGCGAGTGCCGCTGCCGTTGGTTCGTTAATAATGCGCAGCACGTTGAGACCGGCCAAACGGCCCGCATCGCGCGTCGCCTGACGCTGGCTGTCGTCAAAATAGGCCGGCACGGTGATCACGGCGTCTTTGACGCCCGCATCGGTATATTCCTGCGCTGAATCACGCAGTTGACGCAGAACGAACGCACCTATCTCGGCCGGCGAATAGCGTTTGCCGTGGACCATGACCGCGGCGTCGCCGTTGTCGTGCGCGACAATTTTGAACGGCGTGCTTTGCCGCATCCGTTGTACTTCGGGGGAGTTGGACTTGCGGCCCATCATACGCTTGGTGGCAAACACGGTGTTTTGCGCGTTGGCGACCGCTTGGCGCTTGGCGATGTTGCCGACCAAACGCTGGCCGTCTGGCGTAAAGGCGACCATCGACGGCGTCGTGCGGGAGCCTTCTGAGTTCGGAATCACGTGCGCAACACCTGATTCATAAACGACCACGCACGAGTTTGTCGTGCCCAAGTCGATCCCGATCACCTTATCCATTGCTCATTACCCTTCTGATATCTTGTGCCAACTGCGCGAGGATTTTATGTCGTACGCTGCTGACTAATGGCGGATTGCCGTTAGCATGGCGCGAAAGGCCCTCGGCGGTCAAGCGACTGCAAAATTTCGCTGCATCAGTCTTTTTCGGCGTCGGCTGCGTAGCGATATCGGTAAGCCGCCTCGCGACGATAGCCGCGGCCGCGGTAGTAATAACCATAGCCGGTGCCGCGGGTTTGGGTGCGCGATAACGCGATCCCCAACAAATTGCCGTTCACGGCGCGCAACGCGGCAACGGTTTGTCCAACCGAATCGCGGCGACTGCGCTCGGCTTGCGCAACCAGAATCACGCCGTCGACCAGCGTGGCCATGACCAACGCGTCCGAAACAATTTCTATCGGCGGCGAGTCGAACACGACACATTCGTAATGTTGCGTCAATTCGACGATCATCTGGCGGAACCGCTCCGTGTGCAGAATTTCCGATGGATTGGGTGGCAGCGCGCCGCACGGCAAAATGTCCAAGCCGGGGATGTCGGTTTTCTTGGTAAACTTGTCGATCGTGTCGTGGCCGACGATGTAGCCGGTCACGCCGCCATCGCTCGGCACGCCAAAAACACGGTGCAAGCGCGGTTTGCGCAGATCGGTGTCGACTAGGATCGTGCTGCCCGTCGACGCAGCCAGCGTGATGGCCAACGTGGTCGACGTCGACGTTTTGCCTTCACGCGGCTGGCCGCTTGTCACCAAAATGCTGCGCAACGCCTTGTCCGGTCGCATGAAAAGCAAATTTGTCCGCAGCGAGCGCGCAGCCTCGGCCACCCGCGAATTGGGCCGATAATGCACATACAGATCCAGTTTGCCGTCCGGCACCGCCAGGCCGTCGGTTTGGTTGCTCGGTGAAAACGTCGGAATCGAGCCCAGATAGGGCACTTGCAGCACCTGCTCGATATCCAAGCGATCTTTGATCGTGTTGTCGAGCATTTCCACCGCCACCGCGACCGCAACGCCGATGATGAGCGACAGCAAAACGCCGATGAGCAAATTCAACTGCACATTGGGGCGCACCGGCACCACCGGCACGACGGCGGGATCGAGCACGGACACGTTGTTGAAGCCCACTTCTTTGGTCAAGTCGGTTTCTGCAAAACGTTTTGCCACCTTGTCGTAAAATGACCGCACCTCATCGGCTTTGTCCTTGAGGCGATCGTAATCTATCTTCGTCTGGCGAATTTCCGCATCTTCTGCTTTCGATTTGGCCAGTTGAGCAATCAGATCGCTTTCTTCCACGGTCGCGGTCTGCAGCGTTTGGCTGGCCGCATCGTACATCGCAGCCACGTGCTTGCCGCCCAGGGTCACCAGTTGATCCATCTGATGTTGCAACATCTGAACTTTAGGATGGTTCTCAAGGTACACCGTTTCAACTTCGCGCCGGCGCACGTCGACATCGAGCCAGCGTCGTTTGAGATCGCTTACAAGCGAATCGCGCATGAGTCCGGGCGCTGACGCACTGAAAATATCTTTTGAATTTCGATACTTCTTCAACTGAGCGACTTCCTGAGAAGCGCGCAGCCTCGCGGCGTGCACCTCGCGCAGATCGCGGTTGAGCGCCAAGATGCGCTCGTTGACCGCCAAGCGGCGGTTGTCGCTAAGGTCGTGTTCTTTTTCAAATTTATATAGGTTCTCCTGCGTTGACCGCCTTTCGGTTTCCATTTTTTCACGCAAGCCGCGCAGATCTTGAAAAGCCGTCTGCACCGTGGCCCGCTTCTGCTGCATGTTGCGTTCTTTGTACGCCTGCATCACCGCATTGACCAAAGTCGCCGCCATCTGCGGATTGGCGTCCTCGATAGAAACTTTAGCGATCATGGAATCTTCGGACAGCTCAACCAGAACGCGCGAGGCCAAAATGCCCACCACATCGGCGTTTGTCATGATCAGATTTTGCTGCACTTTGGTTAGGCGCTTTTCGGGATCGTCGATGCCCAAAAACTTAGGATCCGACTGCAAATGCAGACGTGTAGCGACAATGCTGGCAACCGAACGCGACTGCATGATCTGCAACTGCGCGGCGTAATAGGCCCTGATGGAGGAACCGTAGCCGGTCGCACCCAACTGCACAATTTCACTAACTTCGGAAAGGAGCTTGGGCGGTTGCGCGTCGATATGCAGCATCCCCGTGGCCTTGAAGATCGGCTTTTGGTGACGCACGAACACGATGGCGCCCACGAGCACGATAGCCGTCGCCAAAATGAACCACCAGCGCCGTTTGGACAAAATATCCAAGCCGCGGCGCAACATTTCCTCAGTTTGCAACTGATCCGCAACTGGTGCGGCGTTGGGCAAGTCGTTGGTCATTGCGTCCGGTGGCGAGGTCTTTTTGGGTCTGTGTTTCGCTAACTTTAGCGAACCGTCGCGATCGTTGCTACATCACTGTTTCAGGAATATAAATAATATCGCCTGGTTGAAGTACAAAATTCTCGGCCAGTCCTTGCATGATTTTTTCAACTGGCACCGGAATCCTGCGCTGACCGCTCGTATCGGCTCGCGTCACAATTGCGTAATTGCGTTCGGCGAGTTGGGTAAAGCCGCCGGCCAACGTCACGCCTTCCACAATCGACATGTTGTCGACAAAGGCAAAGCGGCCTGGCGCTTTCACTTCACCGAGAACAAACACTTTTTTGCTGCTCAGTGTCTTGACCTGGACCAGAATCGAAGGATTCTTAATCAGACGCCGTGCAATCAGCTGTTCGCGCAGAAGTCGCGCGACCTGCGCGGCTGCCAAACCCTCCACGGTAATCGTGCCCAGCAGGGGATAGTCGATTTGCCCCGCCTGACTGACCACAAACTGACCGCTCATCGCCGGTTCCTCGTAGGCCCGAACTTCAAATTCATCGCCGGGCCCCAAGCTCGCAGCTTGAATGGCCGATCGCGTGTCGACATGCACGTTGCTGTAATCAAGCGTTGCGGTGGTTGAACAACCGACCAGCCAGACGACCGCAAGTACGGACAACTGCTTAAAATACATGGGCTGCAATGCTGTGTTTCGACGTGGCTGTCCGTATTTCACTTGCACACGAACTAGCTGTGCAGGCGCGTCCATGGCTCAGTAACGCAGCACGGCTGAAGCAAAAATCTCATGCCCGGTGTACGCGCCAGTATCCAAAATGATGCCTTCAAACTGCGTACCCTTGGCACCCGTCAACGCAAATGGCGTGATAACCGAACGAAGCGTATAGCCAATTTGCAGGCCCCAGTAACGTGCCACTTCAAAACTGGCAGATACTCCGCCATCGAGTTGGACGTCATGCCGTTGCTTGCCGGCGATTTGCCCGGTCACCGACAGTCCCGCGGGAATCTTGTCAACGGCACCGTACAGTACATAGGCCGCGCCGAAGCTGGCAGTCACATCCATGATCGTGCCGAAGCGCTGCTTGAGAGAAATTGAGCCGCGATCGCTTTCTGCCGCGCTGCCATAAAAAGAGTCGCGAAAATCGCGGGCGAATCCAGCGACGAGGCGGGTGTTGGGCGCTGGCAAGAAGCCGACGTTGACCGATCCGATCACAGAACCAAAACGCTGAGCGGTGTTGACGGAAAGCGACGAACCCCAACCGACGCGAACATCAAAGCTGGTGCGTTTGGTGAGGGCGCCGGCCAAACCGACGCGCGCGCGGAAAGGTTTAGAATTGCTCGCCAACCCGATCGTTGCCAATTGCTGGGTGGCGTAATTGCGAAAATCCCACGAGGCGTCGACAAGAGCCGCGGTTTTGGGGAGAAATTTCCACGAGCCGGTCAAACGGGTGTGTATGGTGTTGGTGTCGCCCGATGTAAAATCGGCGAACCGATCGATGCCGTAAGATCCCATGATCGCCAACAGAAACGGACGCCTTTCCGGAATTTCACCCGGATGGAATTCGACGCGGGCACCGATGTCGTTGGCTACTCGGTTCAAAGTTTCCCGTGTGTCCCAGTTGGCTGCGTGCAACGCGCGGTTGAAATTGTTGAAGACGGCAAAAGTGAGCGGCTTGCGTTGGCCAAATGCGACATCGAGCGCCGCGTTGCCACCAAAATCGCGCAAATTCTTGATATTTTCGTTCTCACTCAGGTAGAAACGCCCATCGCCCGCGGCCGCGAAATGGAACGCGATATCGCTTTGGAGATCGTTGGCTAGCGCCAAACGTGGAATAATGCGGATAGAAGTCGCGCCCTTGGGGACGTTGCCTTTCTCATCGCTGTTGCCATTAAAAATATTGGTGTCGTAATGCCCCATGACCGATACGCTTGGATGCAACACAAAATCGCCGCTGCGCAGGCCCGGATCCTTGGTCAACGGCGGCAAGGTCATCTCCGCCGCGGTTTGCGCTTGCGCCGCACCCGCGCCGACCCCCATCGATCCGACGACACCCAGGCACAGAGCCAGCCGGAAACAAGTCGACGCCAACCCGAAAGCAGTCGACGACCGTGCGGCGGCCGCTTTGGTTGGCGGGGCGGTGATCAAAGGCTGATCCATCAATTCTTTCGCTGTTTTATGCACTGTCAAAACCCTTTCGTGGTGAAGGCTGGATCGGATGCGTCACACCGACCATGTCGGTCCAGTTGCGCCCGTGTTGGACGCGCAGCTACTGGCCGAACCGCCAGAAATATCACGGAAAAAAAGTACTCGCCGACGGCGGAACTTCCAATTTTTGCGCCAAGTCCGTCAAACCCTGGGTGGGATTGATCTCGGGCATTTCGGGGTCGATTTTTTTCTCGATGTAGGGGCGGCCGTCCACTGCGCCGTCAACGGCTGGACCGCCGCAACCCTTCAATTGACCTTCGGCTTCTTCCGATTTCTGAAACGCAATTGAGATCTTGACGTATTCATGTTCGCTGCACGAGCTGTCTTTGCGCGACGCACATTCCTGCATCGACAGGAAATTGCTCTCGGCCAAGCGCATCAAGCCCTTGAGCGTAGTCAGGTTCTCGTTCACGCAGTTCACGCGGCCAATATTTTGCGATTTGCGCGCTTCTTCCAACTCGATAAATCCGTCGCTGACCATTTTGTGCATGCGATCGATATACGCCTTGCCTTGTTCCAAATTGCGGTCCAGCGCTTGCGGGTCGGCAACAGGCGCAGGCGTTACCGGCTGCGCGGCCACGCGGGCTGCGACCATCAGGCTCAACGCCCCAATTATCATTGCTATATATTGGCGAAGCATGGCTACTGGACTCCTGGTTCTCGCGGCGTTTGCACAATCTTTGTTCGACGCTGCGCTGTCTTTTTGTTCGACGTTGCACTTTTATTTGCGGCGTGCGGGCTAAATTGCACCGCGCGCCTCGGTTCGTTCGTTCGTTTTTGGACCGAGGTCCGCTTTTTTGGCCCTCGCTCAAGTGTCCGCGCGTCGCCCTTCAAGGCGAGCTTGGACCGGCAAGTTTCCTGCAACCAACTGAAATTTCAGCGTTAGACACCCCTCGCGGCCCATCTGAGACGCGCCGCGCCGCGCCATAGTAAACGCGGCAAAGGCGGCTTGTCAACCTTTCAGGTCGCATTTGGGCGCGCGATTTTGTCTAGCAAGCTGATTTCGTTGGCGACCGATCAGGCCGTCTTTCAGCAACGCGCAGTCGCCGAAAATTGTTGCCACCTCCCTGCGCGCCGGCAACACGTCGTGCCGGGCGTCGGGAGGCAGTGCAATCTAAGTTGCCGCGCGGTGCAAAAGAGGTCAAAAAAAGTTTTTCGGCCATTGGCCCCAGCGCGACAAGACAGGTGGCCTTTCTGATAATGTTTCTATTTCAGTAACTTTAACGCGATTCGCGTAGATCTCGATCGCACCAGGGCCCAAACGCAAAGCGTCCCCCAGGGCCAGTTTCGGCAAGATTTGCGCCGCGAAAAGCGCTTGCACCCGCCGCACAATCGGATCAGCAAAGGCATTGACGCGCGCGCCGTGGTAACACAGCAAGCCGTCGATCAGCGAAGAACGATCAAAAGTGACAAAAAATGGCATCCGCCAAAACAGCACTGCGCGCTGCAAGCGCAGTTTGAGTTCCGGCACCAGCGCGGGCCTCTCGACGGCGAGCGCCCTAGCGGTGCGCCGCGCGGCCGCAGTGGCGGCGCGACAGCGCAGGGAACAAGGATAAAACCCTATTAATTCAAGATGACTGAGCGGATTGAGCGCAGGGTGTCCCGGCTTGTCCAGACTAGCTGTGGCCAAAACCCGGGCGCACGCATCGTCGTTGAGTGTGTCCTGATCTTGACGACTTCGCGCGAAGTCTGCTGCAAACGCCTTGGTGCAGCACGGCGGAAAACCGAGGAGTGCGCCGCAAGCCGCAGCATTTTCGCGATCGCTTAGCTCCAATTGTTGCAACGCCAGCGCCCTGTCGTCGCGGCCGACGTACAGATTGACCAGAGGCTCACCGCTGCCATCGGGGGACTTGGAGCGCAAAAGCAGGTAATCTTTTACAAAAATCTCACTTTGCCAAATGTTGTAGTGCTGGCCATGCCGCGCAACAAAGCGTTTGGCGTTGGGCAATGGAATGTCTTCAAGCTTGACAACACCCTTCAAATTTCCAGCAATCATAGCCAGTTCTGCTGGCTTGAATCCGCGAAATGTCAGGTCCCCGTTCATCCCATGTTGCAACGCGTGCAAAATCGCAGCGGCTGGCGGCGGGGCCAATGTCAGACCCAACGCCGCGTTGAGCCAACCGCTGGCCGCGGAAATGTCGCCGATGCGCACGTCGCGGCGCAGGTTGCTGTAAATCTCTGCCAACAAATATTGGCGCATCGACAATTCCGCGGTTTTTTGGCCTTGCGGACACAGCACTGGCGCGTTGGCCACGGGCCGCGTACCTTGATCAGCATGATCGAGTTGTGGCCCTCGCGCCAGCGTCAGCGCGCGAATTGCCATGCCCTCCACAGCATCGCGGAACAAAAGTGAACAAGCCAGCGCCGTTCAACACCACGCAAAGCAAGACGCCTGGCGCGCTCGTTCGCGGGCAGTTTGATGATTTGCTTGCGCTTTTTGTGAGCGCCCACCCGATCAACATGAGTCACTGGAATCCGCGCAGCGGCGAAGTATTTGTCGCGCCCAACGGCGACAAGCGCAGCAAAGCCGTTGCAGATTTTGAACAAAAGCTGTTCGAGGACGCCGACTGGATCGAAGTGCCGTTTGTGGAAAGCGATACGGCTCATGAACTTGCGGTGAAATGGTGCGAAACTCTGGCGGCCGGCAAAGGCAAAGTAGCGGTCAAAACTGCGCTACTGGGACCCAAGCCATTTCGAGCCCTGCGCGCTGCCCTCAAGGGGGCGCCCGGTTTGGCGCGGCGCTATCAGCGCGCACTCGAAGAGGAAGCCGCGATCAGGCTGGTGGAGTTTTGCCTCAGTCAGGATTGGCGCTTAGACGACCCGCGTTTTGACGCGATCGCCGATCAAATTCGCCAGTTGGACGATGAAATCGTCGTTGTGACACAAACGCCTGTGCCGGCTCGGATTGTCCTGAGCACGCTGAGCATCGGACGCAAGACAAAAGAGCCGCAACCGTGAGAGGGCTGGCGATTTGCGCGATCACTTTTGCGGCCTGCACGCAGAACGTGCAGCCAATCGCACTACAATCAATTGATATTACTAATATTATTCGTTCAGGCTCGCCTTTTCACGTGCGCGGCGTGGGCTTGAGCGGCGCCACGGTAACCATGCAGTTTGCGGATAGGTTGATCGACGTGCATTTGCACAACGCCACGCAGGACGCCAACGGAGAGACGGCCGACGGCACGCTGCCTGAGATCGAATTGCCCGATCAAACGCAACTGAGCCAAGCCTGCCTGACCGCGCCGACGTTCGGCAATTGGCAACGTTGCGCTGCGGTTTCAGCCGTTTGGCAAAAAGTGCCGCAGGCTTCAGCCGCACCGATCACGGCGACGACCATCGCGCTCGGCCAGTGGCTGGACCTGCCCTGCAAGGACGCGCTGCTGCCGACCGAGGGTCAAACGTGGCTGCAAACCGCGGACGATCAAACAGTGCCAACGCAGGTGACGTGGCAAAAAGGCCAGCGGCAGGTGCGTTTTTTGGCGTCCACCAGTTGGCTGGGCGTGCAACCCGGCCTCCAAAAGCGCCAAATGCGATTGGTGTTGCAAACCCATGGCCAAACAGTGCAGAGCCCTTGGATGCCACTGGAATTTACGCTCCAACCGCCGCAGTTGACGGCCTTGCCGGGCGTGCTGCGGCGGGGCGACAGGCTGCCGCTGCAATTGAGCGGTGTTCCAACTGACGGCGGCGCGCAATTGCTTTGGCGAGGCGTGTGGCAGACACAAGGTGGCGGTCACACCGCGCTGGTCGATCTCGCCTTGCCCTTGGGCACGGAGGCGTTGTTGCCTTCCGCTTGGCAGCTGAGCCAAATTCCAGTGAATGCGACGCAATTTGATGGGGATGTGCGCCTGCGCCTGCAAGCCCATGGCGCGACTTGGCTGGGCGCGGGACTTGGCGTTTCTTGGCCGCTTTTGCCGACGATTCAACATGTTCAGGTGCTAATGGAACAGAATTTCGTCGCCGGGCTGACGCGCCTAGGCTTGCAGGCCCACGCGGCCGCGGTGCGCGCGCGGACGGTGGCCATTTTGGCGCAGCATTTTGCGCAATTTTCTCTTGAAGTCAGCCTGCTGCCGCCCGATAATACCCTGGAATATTTGATTGTTACCGTGCTCGATCGCGATCCGAATGGGCAGCACCTTTTTGGCGCGGATAGTTCTTCTGGCAAAGATGTCGGCAATCTTGTGCTTAACGAGCACTTGTTGGGCTTTGACCCAACCGCCGCCGCCGCCGGTGAAATCGCATATGGTGGTGTATTTATTGGTGAGTTTATTGGGTTTTCGCGAAGGTTGCACCCAAATTCAGCACAAAGCTCCACTGATTTTGACGAGATTTTTGGGCCATTTGCAGAAATCTTGGGCGGCGTGCCGGCCGCGTCCGCGCAAATGCCGAAGTTGGCCATTGAAACGCTGGCGCAATTGATCGCGCACACCGCGGCGCATGAAATTGGCCATGCGTTGGGTTTGGCTGCTGGCACAACGGCTTATCACCATGCCGGCGACAATCCGGGCTGGATCATGGACACGGGCACTGCCCGCGATTTTGCCGAACGGGCCGCGCTGCCAGCGGCGCAGAACCAAACGTGGGGTCCGGTGGATACCGCGTATTTGAACATGATTTTGTCCAAACCTTGACGTGGGCAAGCAAATCGAGCCAAATCAAACGCCGATGTCGACGCAGACGCGCAAAATTTTTCGGTCGCTCTTCACCTCGCTGTTGGTGTACGGCTGTGCGCAAACCCCGATCAAACCGCCACCGGTTGAGCCGCGCCCCATTCCGCCAGCGCCAGCTGTTGTAGAAGCACCTGAGCGCATTGAGCATTTTGCGGGTCGGGGCAGGATCGGCATCGTCGATGCGGCCCAAGCCCCCAAAATTGAAATTGAATTGGCCCGTACGGATGCCGAACGCCAGCAAGGGCTGATGTACCGAAAAGCGCTGGCCGACGAGCAGGGCATGCTGTTTTTCATGCCCTATGACAACGACTGGGCCTTTTACATGCGCAATACTTATGTGCGCTTGGACATGATCTTTATCGACGCAGATTGGCGGGTTGTTGGCGTCGTTGAAAACGTGACACCGCTGACCGAAGATCACCGACAAGTGGGCGTGCCTTCGCGTTATGTGCTGGAACTTGCAGCGCATCAGGCGGCCAAGCGCGGCATCAAGGCCGGCACGCGGCTGGACTTTTCAGCGCAAGCTGACGCCCCCGCGCCTGCCGCGGCCGCACCGCCGGGGTCGCCATGATCGCGCCCAACGCGTTGAGCCAAACCCAGATTTGGTGCGAGGTGCTCGCCCACGACGCGCGGGCAGTGGCGCTCCTGTTGCGCGGCGCGACCGTGGACAAGGGCTTGCGCCAGCACGGACGGCAATTGCTTTTTCAAACAGGCACTTGGTTGCAGCCCGCCGAACAAGAAAGCGACGCACTTGAACAGCCGGCGCCCGACCCGCAAAAGCTTTTGGCGTTGCTTTTGCAGCTGCAATCGCTGCGGCACGACTTGGGCGATGATCGCGGCCGCGCGGCCCTACCGATCGGCAAGCTCTGGATTCGCAAACCGCTTTGGCAATGGATCGAGCCAATGGCGAGCTCACGTCAGACCGAAGCGCTTTGCGCCGCAATCGCCCAGAGATTTCGCACCGTTGTAGCGCTTTCCCCGGCGCGGATGGCCTGGTTTGAGGCCCGCTGCGCCCAACAGGATCCGACGCGCATCGCCACTGTACGGGCGCCCAAAAGTGATCAATCGTCGCGTGATTCGCTCGAACTGCTTGTGCGCGCAGGGAAATCTAAGTTTTCGTGACGCGATGGCCCACAACTTTGCGCAATTTGTCGCGCGCGGCACAAACCGCTATGCTCGACGCGCCGTTTTTCACAGGCCAAAGTCGGCCGCCCACGGCGACAAATCTGCGCCAACAAAGCGCAGCAAGATCGAAGAACATTGCAAGGGGTCCCGATGATGCAGCGAAAAATTTCGATTTTCTTTAGTTTTCTAAGCTGCTCTGCACTAAGCATCTCGGCCCTTCTGATCGGGTGCGGCAGCGGCGGCACCAGCACAGGCACCGTCGAGGGCGACATCGCCGCCGACACCAGCACCTGCGGCCCACAGACGTCGTGCAAAAACGCGAATGGCCAAGAATCCGCGCAATTGTGCGGCGATCTGACAAAGTTTGAATGCGTCGCCGGCTGTTGTCAGACCAAGTTCACCTGCAAGGTCGACGCGGACTGCGCCACACGTTTGGGCACCGATCCCAAATGCAGCGACAAACGTTTTACCTGCGTTTGCGACACAAGCACTGGACTTTGTGCGCAATCCGCGTGCGGATCCGACGTCGACTGCGCAACTGGCCTGCAATGCCACCAAGGCGGCTGCATCGCGGCGCTGGCCGATGGCGATTTGAACGCGCGGCTTTTGCGCCCCTATTGGATCGGCAACGTCGCTGGCGAATTTGACGCGGCAGCCGGTTTGGGCGCTCAAGCCTATGATGGCAAAGGCAATGTGAAAGCGGAAGCGGCCTTTGAATGGACCATGGCCGCAAACGACGCCTTTACGCTGACCGATGGCAAGCTCAAAGCCACCGATAAAGCGGGCAAAGCCACGATCACCGCCAAGGTCAAAGGGTCGAGCAAAGCGGCGTCCAATCCGGCAACGCTGTGGAATATGGGTCCAATTCCGCAGGGCAAAACTTTGCGGGTGACAGCCGTTGACGACCAAACTTTTGCGCCGCTGACCGGCAAGGTCGTCGTCATCGGGCTGGCCCATGCAGTCACGCCCGAAGCCGCAAAAACTGTCGAACTAACCGATGGTTCCGCGCTTTTTGCCGACGTAACCTGGCCGGCCGATATCCACGTGTTGGCCAAAGGCCACACCACCACTTCGGTTTTGCGCCATCCCGGCGGCAAGGCGGTCGATGTTGTGCTGCCCAGTGCCCAGTATTTTTTGGCCAAAGTGGAGATGGATGAAAACGGCGCGTTGGTGACCGAGAAGAAGTTGGACAAGAACGGCAAGCAGATCTTTGACGGCAGCAAGTTCGTCAACGCAGATTTGCTCGTGGGCAAGATTGCTTACAGCGGCGACGGTGAGGCGGCGTTGGGATTGACTTCGGTTGGCCTTGGGCCATCGCTGATGAATTTCAACTTGGATGCCGTGCTGGGACCGAGCGTGGCGCGCGCCTTCGACAAGGATACGCTGCCGATCATCAACTCCAAGCCGGGTGAACCGACCGATGTGCCGGGCGGTGTGACGTTTGGCTTGGGTAAACCGGTCCTTTCGGCCTACGTGCTCGCTGCGCCGCCGGGCAAACACACCCTTTGGTCGCTGGCGGGACACGTCGATCTCAATGACTTGCTTGCGCAAGTCGGCAGCATTGTCAGTGCCGTCGCCGATGGCAACGATGTGATCAGCAAGGTCGTGAGCGCTTTGTTGCCGTATCTAGGCGGCATTTATTCGCAAGTTGTGTTCGATGTGCCGTTTGCCGATACGGTGACCACGCCGACGCACAAGCTCGATCTGGCGCCGACCGTGCCGCTGTTGCACAAAATCGACGTGACGATGCCGGATCTGCCGGTGATCGGCAAAGATGCAACGGATAAGCCGATTTGGGCCGACATCGCGTTTGTGATCGGCGGGGCGATGCTGCCGTCGGGCGAAATCATTCCGCTAGGTTTGTCGGCGGGTGCGGATCAAAACGAGGATACCGATCCAAAAGATGGCAAGATCGATGGCGATTCCAAGGTACCGGGCAACCAGCCGACGCGTCTAGCGATCGCGCCACTGCACGGCGGCGTGCGTTACGGCAAAGCCAACCACACGTTTGTTTCAGCGGCCGTCATCGCGGCGGGCAAGGGCAAGAAAGAGGGCGCGTCGTTGCAGATTACCGAACCGAGCATGGTCGCTAAAACCTTGGTTTTGGAGCCCTATCTGCCGTTTGGTCTGGGTAGCGCGTATGATCCTGCTACCACGACGCTCAAGGGCAAGACGGTGGCAGGTGCGCAATTTTACCGCGTGCAGGTGCTTGGTCAGGACAACCATCAATGGCAACTGGTCATTCCGTCTGAAGAAATCGAAAAGCCGCTGACTCTACCGGATCTGACCCAGTTGGGCGGCGAAGTCAATCTGGCAAAAAATGTCAAACGCTTGTTCGTCAGCGCGTTTGAATTGCGCAAAGCCCTTGCTTTCTCGGACGTCTTAGGGCCCAAAGGGTTGGTCGATCTGGAACTGCTGGTCAAGCGCACGTCCTTTATCGACGCCAATCCGTAGTCCGATCAATCTCGTTCCGGCACCAATCGGCCGTTGATCAACATAAACCGATACTTGCGCGCTGGGCCGTGGTTGCCCACCCAATGCGCGTGTTCGGGATGCCACGGATCTTCGGGCAGCACGATCGCCGGACCTTGCGGTGGCTCAGCTAGGAAATGCGGTTGAATCGGCGGACCTAGCCCGCCGAGCGCCAGGTATTGCTGCAGGCTGGCTGGCTGCAACGGCCCATTGCGCGTCAACGCCTGCTGCAGGCGATCGATTGTGTGCCAAGTAGGCGGCGGCAATGCAATTTCGCCGCTTACACTGTGCGCCGCCAATGCTTGTTCTGGCGTGAACCACGCGGCGGCGGTCGCCTCATGTGGATCAAGGCTCGCCTGTTGGCCAGGTGGTAGGGCCGCGACAAAAAAAATGGTGTCAAAACGCCGCGGTTCAGCCACCGGTGTCAGCCAATGCGCAAACGGTTCCAACAGCTCAAGCGCCAGCGTCAAGCCGGCCTGCTGCAACACGCGGTAGTAATCTAGTGAATTCAGGCGGTGTCCGCTACGCAAACTGTCCAACTGGACGTCTATTTCGGCGATTTGCGCGGCGGTCGCCAAGTCACCGTCGGCGTTGCGCGCCAGCAGAACGTGGGATTCCTCATGCAATTCACGGGCTGCAGCGACAAAAAATGCACGGGCGCACAACAGATCTTCCAGATTCAAAAGTGCCGCCATTTCCGCGTCGGGCCGGCCGTTTGCAGGTGCGTCGGCGTCGGCCTCATCGACTTTGCCACCTGGAAAGACCGTCGCACCGGCCATAAAGCCGCTCGCTCCGTGGCGGCGGATCAGGAACACTTCGGTCTCACGCAAGCCATCGCGCAAAAGCACGACGGTCGACGCGGGGCGCAACGGCACGACTGAGCCAGAAATTGTCCCAAACGGCGCGGCGCTCAGAGGCTGTGAAATATTCATTTCACAGCCCGCTGAGCGGGGTCAGGTATTAGCAGTTTCTGCATGGGTGCCGCGTAAGATATTGATATTACGGGAGCCAAGAATTTGGATCCGAGCCCACTTTTGGTCGATTGGCAGAAAT
>CAMDBH010000007.1 GCA_945889325.1 Klebsiella pneumoniae | reverse complement strand
GTCACGGCCTGATGGCGCGCGGGATCAAACGCCTCGCCGATGCCGTCAAACCGCTGCAAGCCAAGCCCCGTCAACGCGGCGTCGAATTGTTGCCGAATGATTTGAACCCCTTCGACAAACGCCGTTCCAACCTGCCCGCCCTTAACACTGTCAAGCGAGCGATCCAGCGTATCGAGCACGCCGAGCAGCGCGCCGACCATTTTCACTTGTTCGCGTTTGGCATTGCGCTCGTTTTCGCGCTGGATGCGCCCTTGCGCGGCCGTGAACTCTACCCGCGCTTTGTCGTACATCTGGGCATAATGCCGCGTTTGTTCTTGCAATTCCGCAACGCGCGCTTCCAGTTCCGCAATGCGCTTGCTCATTTTGTCGCGCTGCGGATCGGCTGAATGGTCGGCGGCCTTGACGGGTTGGGCGTCTTGCACATCGTCCATGTCGTCATTGAGTTCGTCATCGAATTCACTGTCAGCGGGCGGTTTGGCGTGCGACATTTTGCCTCCTTAGACAACTGCGGCGAAACGACAGGCCTTTACCTATCGCTTCGCCGCGTTGAAACTTTTTCAAACCTGCGAAAATTGGGGATCAAACCAAACTAATTCGCATCCTTGACCGATTCCACAATCGCACATTCCGTGGTCAGCAACATGGTTGCCACCGACGCCGCATTTTGCAGCGCCACGCGCACGACCTTGGTCGGGTCGATCACGCCGTGGACCATCAGGTCGCCAAACACGCCGGTGCCCGCGTTAAAGCCGAAATTGCCGGTACCGGCGCGCACGGTTTCCACAACCACGGAGCCTTCTTCGCCCGCATTGGCCGAAATCTGACGCAGCGGTTCTTCCAACGCGCGCCGCAAAACTTTGACGCCGTGATCGCGCTCATCGCCAAAATGCAGGGCATTCAAGGCGCTCGCCGCGCGCATCAGCGCCACGCCGCCGCCTGCAACCACGCCTTCGGCCACGGCCGCGCGAATCGCGTGCAACGCATCTTCGACGCGGGCTTTTTTCTCTTTCATCTCGATCTCAGTCGCCGCGCCGATCTTCACGACAGCCACACCCGCCGCCAGGCGCGCCAAGCGTTCTTCCAGCTTCTCGCGGTCCCAATCGGACTTGGTCGTTTCAATTTCACGCCGAATTTGCGAAACCCGCGCTTGCACATCCGCCGCTTTGCCCGCACCGCCGACCAGAATCGTCTTGTCTTTATTGACTTTGACGCTTTTGGCGCGGCCGAGTTGGGCCAATTTGGTGGCTTCCAACTTCTCGCCGATTTCGTCCGACATCACCGTGGTGCCGCACAAGGCCGCGATATCCTGCAACATCGCTTTGCGGCGATCGCCAAAACCCGGGGCCTTGACCGCACACACGTTCAATTGGCCGCGCAGCTTGTTGTAGACCAAACCGGTCAACGCTTCGCCGTCGACTTCTTCAGCGATAATAAGCATGTTGGCGTTGGCTTGCTTGAGTTGTTCCAGCAATGGAATCAGATCGCGCAGGCTGGAAATCTTCTTTTCGTGAATCAGCACATAGGCGTTCTCCATCACGGCTTCCATGCGATCGCCGTCGGTGACAAAGTACGGGCTGATGTAGCCGCGATCGAATTGCATGCCGTCCACGGTTTCCAGCACGGTTTCAAAGGTTTTGCCCTCTTCGACCGTGATGACGCCGTCTTTGCCAACTTTCTCCAGCGCTTGGGCGATGATCTTGCCGATCGCTTCATCGCCGTTGGCGCTGATAACCGCCACTTGCTCGATGTCGCGGTTGCCTTCAATCTCACGCGAATTGCTGACCAACTGCGCAGTTACCGCGATTACGCCAGCTTCAATGCCGCGCTTGAGCTGCATCGGATTGACGCCCGCCGCAACCAACTTCGCCCCTTCAAGCACAATCGCTTGGGCCAAAACCGTCGCCGTCGTGGTGCCATCGCCGGCAAGATCATTGGTCTTGCTCGCGGCTTCTTTGATCATCTGCACGCCCAAGTTGGCAAAATGATCTTCGACTTCTATTTCCTTGGCCACAGTCACGCCGTCTTTGGTGATGAGCGGCGAGCCATAGCTGCGGTCGATCACGACGTTGCGCCCCTTGGGACCTAGCGTAACCTTGACGGTATTGGCCAAAATGTTGACGCCGTCTAAGATCGCGTTGCGCGCTTCAATGCTGTAAAAAATTGATTTTGCCGACATGATTTCTTCCTTGATTGCAAAAATTTCAGCGAAAAATGCTGCTGCCTGACCGTTGACTTCAACGTGACGGCCAATAAATTTCAGTCCGTGATGATGGCGAGCAACTCACTTTCCTTGAGGATCAAGTATTCCTCGCCCTCGTATTTGATCTCATTGCCGCCCCATTTGGCCAACAGCACCTTGTCGCCGACTTTGACCGTGGGCGCGCGCAGGTTGCCATCCTTGAGGATTTTGCCTTTGCCGACCGCTTTGACTTCGCCATACACCTGCTTTTCTTGGGCCGCGCTGGGCAAAAACAAACCGCCGCTGGATTTTTCTTCGGCTTCGGCTCGCTGCACTAGGACATTGTCGTAAAGGGGGCGAATGCTCATGTTTCTCTCCATTTGGGGCGCGAATTTCTGGCTGCCGCGGTTGTGTTTTGCTTGCCCCAGCGTACTGCGGCGCACATGAAGGTAGGACGCGACGCTGCCGCGTCAAGGGCTGCGGTGGCGAATGTCGCCGGTGCGCCTGCTTGGCTCTAGATAGACGATCGCTTGGCGAATCTGCTACCTTGTCGGCCCGCTTGGCTACTAGCGCCAATTTTGGACCGTTTGATGTCGCTTGATGCAAAACTCCAACAACACAGTTCCGCAAATGTCGCGTCTTTTCAGGATGTCATCCAGCGCCTGAACGCCTTTTGGGCCCAGCGCGGCTGCGTGCTGATGCAGCCGTATGACATTGAAAAAGGCGCCGGAACTTTTAATCCATCCACGTTTCTGCGGGTTTTGGGCCCCGAACCCTGGCGCGCGGCCTATGTCGAACCGTCGCGGCGGCCCACTGACGGCCGTTATGGTGAAAATCCCAATCGTTTGCAGCACTACTACCAATATCAGGTGATTTGGAAGCCGTCGCCGGACGATATTTTGACGCACTACCTCGATTCGCTGCGCGCGATCGGCATCGACCCGCTGGCCCACGACATTCGCTTTGTGGAAGACGATTGGGAATCGCCGACTTTGGGCGCGTGGGGCTTGGGCTGGGAAGTGTGGTTGGATGGCATGGAAGTGACGCAATTCACGTATTTTCAGCAATGCGGTGGGCTCGAGCTGCCGCTTGTCAGCGCAGAGATTACCTACGGCTTGGAACGGCTGTGCATGTATTTGCAAGGCGTTGAAAATGTGTACGATCTGGTTTGGGCGCGCCAACCGGACGGCACAAATGTGCACTACCGTGAAATTCACCATGAAGATGAAGTGCAATTCAGCGCCCACAATTTTGAGCACGCCAACGTCGACCTGCACCTGACGTTGTTCAATGAATTTGAGAAACAAGCCGTGCACTTGTGCGATCAAGCGCTGGTGCTGCCCGCTTACGATTACGTGATGAAAGCCAGCCATGCCTTTAACGTGCTCGATGCGCGCGGGGCGATTTCGGTTAGCGAGCGCCAGAAATACATCGGTCGCGTGCGCACGATGGCCAAGGCGGTGGCGGTTGGTTATGAAACACTGCGTTATCGTTTGGGTTTGCCGCTGTGCAACGCGGAAGAACGCGTGCACTGGCTGCAATTGCGCCAGCGCGAAATTGAAAATGAATTGGAGCGCAAGCGTGTGGCGCAAGAACGCGCCGCGGCTAAGCAAAGTGTAAAACCAGCTGCGGGGGCGCAGCCATGAGTTGTGCGGATTTCCTGCTTGAAATCGGCTGTGAGGAAATTCCAGCTGGCGTCGCGCCCGGCGCGGCGCAGGCGTTGTTGGAAAAAGTGCAAACTTTGCTGGACGATTCGGCGCTGACCCACGGTGCGCTGCAATGGCTGGCGACGCCGCGGCGTTTGACCGTTCACGTCAAAGACCTAGCGCTGCGCCAAGCCGATCGCAGTGAAATTGTGACAGGGCCGCCCGCACGCGCCGCCAAAGATCCGGCGGGCCATTGGACCAAAGCCGCGGAAGGTTTTGCCAGAGGCCAAGGCATTGAATTATCGGAACTTTTTGAAACCGAAACGCCCAAAGGCCCATACGTTGCGGCGAACAAAACGCACATAGGCCAGCCGACAGCCCAGTTGTTAGCTGACAATCTGCCTGAAATTTTGCGGACCTTGCCGCTGCCCAAACGCATGCGCTGGGGCCGCAATCCGCAAGCGTTCGTCCGCCCCGTTCACTGGCTGGTCGCGCTTCTGGGCGATGCCGTCGTGCCCTTTGAATTTGCTGGCATAACTAGTGGCAACAGCAGCCGCGGTCATCGCTTTTACGCCGATCAGTCGGTGCTTGTGCTGTCCGATGTCGGCGCTTACCAGTTGGCCCTGCTCGATGCCAAAGTGATGGTCGACCCCGCGGCGCGCAAGCATGTAATTTTGCGCGGCATTCATCAGCTAGCGGCCGAAGTCGCTGGGATTTGGGTCCAAGACGATGAAACGCTGCAAACGGTGACCTTTCTCACCGAATGGCCAGCGCCGCTGTTGGGCGAATTTGACCCAGATTACCTGCATATACCAGCAGCGGTGATTCAAACGACCCTGCGTGAAAACCAAAAACTCTTCACCCTGACCGACAAGACCGGCGCGTTACTGCCTAATTTTATTGCGGTTGCCAACACATTGTCCGAACAGAGCCGCGCCACCGTTGCGCGTGGCAACGCCCGTGTGGTTTCAGCGCGCTTGTCCGATGCGCGCTTTTTTCACCGCGAAGACACCAAAGAGCCGTTACATACCAAATTGGCCGCGCTGGCTGGTCGGATGTATCTCAATGGTTTAGGGACTTTGGCTGACAAAGTGGCGCGCATTGAAGCCATCTCCGTGGCGCTGGCGGCGCAGTTGGGCCTGACCCATACGCTGGCCGTCCAACGGGCTGCGCATTTGTGCAAAGCCGATCTTTCGACGCGAATGGTCTTTGAATTTCCGGAACTTCAAGGCCTCGTCGGTGGCGATTACGCGCGGATTTCCGGCGAAGATGCTGTGGTTGCCGCGGCGATTGAACAACACTACAGACCGCGCTTTGCGGGCGATGCGTTGCCGGAGGGCGATGTCGCCGCGATCGTGGCCGTTGCCGACAAAATCGACAGCATTGTCGGGTGTTTTGCCCTTGGCCTGATCCCGACCGGTACCCAAGATCCGTATGCCTTGCGGCGCGCGGCGCTAGGCGTGCTGCGCATCGCAGAAGCGCAAACCCAGTGGAAAATTGCGGTGAGTTCTCTGTTGGAACTCGCCGTGACCCCGTTGCTGCCTTGGTTGCCGCAACTGGATCGCGCGGCTGTGCAGGCGCAGGTCCTGCAATTTTTTCGTGTCCGCCTCGCATCGCTGCACAGCGCGGATTATCCAACGGATTTGGTTGAAGCTGTGTTGGAAGCAGGGTTTGAATCGGTGGTCAACGTATCCGCGCGTTTGCGGGCTTTGGATGATATGCGCCAAAGCAATGATTTTGCCGCCATTGCCGCAGCGTTTAAACGTGTCGCCAACATCGTGCGCAAGTCGGGTCAAGATGCGCCCGCGCGTGACGCCGTGCGCAGCGCGCTTTTTGAAAAACCCGCGGAAACCCAGTTAAATGACCAAATCGATCAAGTGCAATTGGCGGTGGACCGCGCGACGGCGCAGGGATTATACAGCGATTTGTTGCAAAATTTGCGCGATCTGAAGCCCGCGGTCGACGCTTTTTTCGACCAAGTGATGGTGATGGTGGATGATGTGGCCGTGCGCAACAACCGGCTGGCGCTGTTGAAAAAATGCGCGTATCTTTTTGAAGCATTTGCCGACTTTTCCAAGATACAGGCGGATTTGACTTGAAGCGTGCGCACAAAACAATTCGGCTGGTTGCCTTGCTGCTCCTCGCAGTCTGCGGCTTCGCTGCCTGCAATGAGGAACCCGGTTTGCCTGCGGAAACCGGCGTCGCCCCGCGCTTTCCCATCGCAATGGTCGCGCAACCGGCGCCCTACGGGCGTTTCGTCTACGTCGCTGGGGCCAATTTCGACCGCAAATACCGCGCTGGCGTGTTGCGCGTGATTGACACGGCCACCGACCGATGGCTGCAAAACGCCGATGGCACGCCGCTAGGTCTGGAAATTCCGGGTTACGCGGGTGGCATGGCGCTACAGCCAAGACCGCTGCCCGCCGCAGGTACTGCGACATCATTAGCAGAAGCTGCAAGTTCGGTCGCGCGCATTTTTACCACCGCCCGCGATGACGACTCCGTGACCATCATCGACATCGGCGGCAGCAGCACGCCGACCTTGGACTGCGGCATTCGCACTTCTTTGGGTGTTTGCAATGAAAACCACCGCATCGGCGATATGGGCATCGACGCCGTGGGCGCGGACCCGATTGCGGTTTCTGTCGCCAGCGCGCCCAACGGCCATGTGCGCCTGCACACAATCGCGACAACCGACGGAAGATTGGCTGTTTTTGACCTCAACCCCGCGCTTGGCCTCGGTCAGGCTGTGACTTGGACCGCGCTGGATGCGGCATCGTTGAATGCCGGATTGGCCGATATCGTCACGTCGCCGTTGACTGGCCGGACTTATGTGTCCGATTCGCGCTCCAATCAAATCCGCGCGTACACCATGCAGCCCTCGGGGATTGCAGATAAACCTTGGAAAATTGTGCAAGATCCCGCGATCGTGCTGCCCGCTGGGGCATCGCGCGACTACGGCCGCGGCATGGCGCTGTCGAGCGACGCGAGCAAGCTGTACCTCGCCTACCGCAGTCCCACGGCGCTCCTTGTGGTTGACATCGCGCCCGGGCCGACAGGGGTGCCGCACCACGTTGTCGAAGATATCATTCCGCTGGGTGAAAAGCCTGGGCAAATTGTCGTTACGCCTACCGGTCCTCAAGGGCGCGATTGGCTTTATATCAGCTGCTTTGGCGAGGAAAGTGTCTGGGTCATCGACCCGCAGACGCGCCAAACGGTCAAAGTCATCAAGATGCAATTGCAATTCCACGATACGTTGTGGCTGGGCGAACCCTACGGCATGACCGCGGCTTTTGTGCCCAAGAAGGGCTGGACGCTGTATGTCGGGCTGTTTGCGATGGCGACCGGTCAGGAGAACAAAGTTGTTGTTGTGCCGCTCTTTGGGCCGCAGCGCCACGTGCCGACGCATCTGGTGGAGCCGCAGCCGTGATGAGGCAATTTTGCATAGCTTTTGCAAGCATTTTGTTGGGTTCGGCGTGTACGACCACCACGATCGTCAAGCCGTTGGCGAGCATTCGGCCCCACGCGATGGTGCTTTTGTGCACCGACGGCGACGGCAAAATCGTTGCAAGTGATGGTAATCAATGCAAAAGTGATGGCGGTGTCCATGTCGTCATCGGCGGCGGCAGCCACGGCGGCATCGCGATCGGCGATCCCCTCAATGCAGTGTGGACCGATTTTGACAAAGGTGCGCCGGGCTACACTGCGAATTTGCTGGGGTCTATGCCCGGTCCCCTGGCGATCGATGCAAAGAATGGCCATGGCTACGTGCTGTTGCCGCTGAGCAACCACATCGTCAAAATCGACTTGAATGCAGCAGTGGCCCAAGCGACGATTAAAGTCCTTGATTTTGTAGCCTTGCCGTTTACGCCGTATGCGCTGACTTTGGTCGATCAGCCTGAGCCGCGCTTGTACATCAGCGATCCGGACGGCGGGCGCGTGTGGGTGCAACCGCTTGCGACGTTTGGACTTATATCGGCCAAAGCCGTACTGACCGGCGGATCGCCGGGGCAAATGGCCTTGGCCAAAGCCAGCGGCGATTTGTACATCGGCCACCTGCGCCACCGCCACGCCACGGTTTTGCGGCCGGATACTGGCGACATCGTTGCGCAAATTGGCATCGGCCCCCAATGCGATGACGGATTGGACAACGACGGCGACGGCCAGACCGATCGCAACGACCGCGGTTGTGACGGCGAACTGGATGATTCTGAAAGCAATCCTGAAGCAGGCGACAACGCTTGCCACAACTTTGTCGACGACGACGGCGACGGCCTCACCGACAAAGACGACGCCGAATGTGCGACGCTGAGCACGTTGGACGCCTGTCGCGATGGCGTGGACAATGACGGCGACGGCCGCACGGATTTCAACTTCGATCCAGCACTCAGCGATCCAGGCTGTGGCGGATTTGGCGATACAACCGAATGGAGCGACCAGATCGCCTGCGACACGCTCAGCGCCTGCCCACAAGACGTCGTGACCGGCATCCACTACGCAAATTCCAATTGGTGCAGCGATTTCTTGGACAACGACGGCGATGGCTTGACTGACGCGGCTGACCCAGATTGCCAAAATGGTGCAGGTGCCTTTGAAGCGCCACCCGCGTGTGCCGATGGCCGCGACAATGACGGCGACGGTCTGACCGATTTGGCGGATGCAGATTGCTACAACCGCGGTTCACCCGCTGAAATCTCATCCGATCGCACGCCCAAAGCCTTGGTTGCCGCCACTTTTGACGGCCATTACGTGGTTATGGCCGATCGCGCCGCGCGTGTGCTGCTGGTTTTTGACACAGCGACCCGTTCGCTCATTTTGCCCAAGCCCGATGTCGCCACTTCTGGCTTTGCCCGCGCTTCGCGTTTGGATGTGCGGCAGGGCTTTATGGGTTTACCTTTGGCGCAGTTGCCGCTGGCTTTGGCGCCGCTGCGTTTGGGTGGCCGCGATGCCATGGCAGTGACCACAACCCATGAAGGCCTGCAAATCCTGCGCTTTGAAGCAGCCCAAAAGCCGCTGCCAGATGGCACGATCCCGCTGCAACAGGCCATCGCGCTGTTGCCCACGGACACTGTGCAATTGACCACAGCCAGCAAGCCGACTTTGACCATTCCCGGTACCGTTGTCGATACATCGGGTTCGGCCGTAGACAAACGCTTTGCGTCACTTGGGCCGTTGTTAGCTTTTCAGTTTTCAGAAACGCGCGCGTCCAATTACGGCCTTGTTTTCAACGATGCGCAACGCGATCAGCGCAACGAGATCTGGCGCTTCACCTACGAGGGCCATCTGCCCGGGGGGCACGGCAGCCAAGCACGGCTGGTCGACAATTACCGCTGGCTGCACGACCCGACGGCGGATTTTTGCCGCATCGGCGTTTTGCCGGGTGATTCCGTGCTTTTGCGCGTGCCCGCGTGCGGATCGACACCCGCGGTTGTGTTGGTGTTGCGGGTCGAGACGGTGTCGGGCGATACGCTGGGACTCGACCCCATCACGCGGCACACCGATGTCGTCATTACCGCCGACAACCAACTTACCGTCGATCCCACGGCAGTCCCTGCCGTGCCGATTCTCACTTGTTTGCGCGAGGGTGGCGTCGAGTACGAGGTGCGCGCCCGCGGCTGGCTGGTGGAAGGCACGCGCACCGGCCTTCTGAGCGCGCGCGCGACTGTCAACGGCCAATGCGCAGCGCTTTTGCCGATCGACGAAAAGGGTTCGCGCCTGCTCGAGCCCTCGGTGCGCCCTGGCGTGACGGTCAGCGCCTGCCCGCTGGGCACCAGCCAACTGGCACCAGCGGACTGGCTGGATGCCGCGACATGGCTGACGCACCCGATGGAACATCCTGCATTTACAACACAGATCCTGCCCGGCTGCGATGACAGCCAACGCACCGCCGACGGCAAGCCGCTGGCCAAGATTTTGCCGAGCATCCGCGATGCCCAGTGGAGTTTTGTCGTGAATTCATCGTACGTCACCCGCGTGGCATCGGTCGGCGCGCTGCCGATTGCCGCCGCTTCGGGGCCGCTGCTGAGCTTTGTCTATGTCGCCGATGAAAGTGCGGCTGCGGTCTTTGCCATTGAAATTAGTACAGGTGCGGTGCGCAGTCCGATTTTGCAGTAGTCACTGCGCCGCGACCGCCACCTGAACGCCATCGACCGTACAATCCAACGCGCCATCGTGCAAAAGCACTTCAATCACCGCACCTACGGCAACGCCCGCGACACTTTGCAGCGCCTTGCCGCTGCCCGCGCGGCGCACGATGCCGTAGCCGCGCCCAAGCGCCGCGCGCGGGCTAAGCGCCTGCAACAGGCCTGTGGCGCGCGTCAAGCGTTCGCGACGCCGCTGGAGCAGCGCCGCGCCCAAATGGGCCAAACGGCTTTGCAAAGCATCGAGGTTGCGCTGCTGCTGCCCCAGCCTGCGCAGCGGATGCGCCGCGTACAGCCGCGTGCGCAGTTGCCCCAATAGCTTGTGTTTATTTGAAAATTGCCGCGTCGCCGCGTGTTGCAGTCGCCTCTGCAAGTCGTCCAACTGGATCGAACGATGCCCGCAAATCTGCCCGCCATCGCCCAGCCGCAGCGTCAGTTGCGCCAAATGCCGGCGCTCACTCACCAGCAGCCGTTGCAGCACAAGCTGCATGCGCTGGCGTTGTTGGGCCAAAGTCGCAAGCAAATCATAGATTTGCGGCACCACCATTTCAGCCGCGGCCGTCGGTGTCGGCGCGCGCACATCGGCGGCAAAATCGGTCAAAAGTGTATCCGTTTCATGGCCTACGGCGCTGACAATCGGTGTGCGGCAGGCGGCAAACGCGCGGACAAGGCGTTCTTCATTAAATGCCCATAAATCTTCCAGCGATCCGCCGCCGCGCCCCGCGATGATGACATCGCACAGGCCACTTTTATCCAACCATTCAATGCCTTGGGCGATGCTTTCGGCGGCGCCTTCACCCTGCACTTTGGCGGCGACGAAGTAGACTTGAATCGGAAAGCGATCGCGTAAAATCCGCAACATATCGCGCAACGCCGCCCCGGTCGGCGACGTGACAATGCCCACGGCCTTGGGCAAAAAAACCAGCTCCTTCTTGCGTTCGGCGGCAAAAACGCCTTCCGCACTCAGCTTTTCCTTGAGCACCTGCAGCGCCGCAAACAGCGCCCCAATACCCGCCGACTCAATTTGGGTGGCGCTCAACGCGTAACTGCCACCCGCCACCCAAACATCCAGCTTGCCGATGCAGACAACCTGCATCCCGTCCTTGACCTGCAGCGCAATGCGCCCGAGCGCCGACCGCCAAACCGTCACGCGAATCTTGGACGTGGCATCCTTTAGATCGAAATAAAGATGCCCACTTGACGGTCGCGCGCCACTGACCTCGCCTTGCACGCGCACTTCACCGAGCGGCTGCACCAGCGCCCGCACGCGTTCGTTCAGTCCAGTTACGCTCAATGTGTTGGGTGACAGGGGTAGGGCCATGGGGAGGAGCGTAGGTTAGCGGCGCAATTACGGCAAGCGGTGGAAAAAATTCGTCCGCTGAAAGCGGTCACTGTGAAAAACATCAAATCATCCTGTTGTTGTCGGAAGCTGCGCCCCCTGCTTGCGCGGACGACCGTTTTGGGCCGATGCGACCGGCGCAATCTCGTGCTTGCAATTGCTTGCATCTGCTTGTACCCTGCAAGCAGAGGAATTCGATGGCTAGTCTAACCGTACGCGATGTCCCCCAAGCCATTGTCGAGCGCTTGAAAGCGGCGGCGCAGCGGCATCAGCGCTCGATGTCGGAAGAATTGCGGCATTTGTTGCAAACGACCTACGCCGACCGCCCGACGCTTGTCGCGGCAGTGCGCGCATCATGGGACACACAACCATCTGCTACAACAGCGGAAATCCGCCAGTGGCGCGAAGAGGGCCGCAAATAATGCCGGCACCCGCAGTCATCGACACGATGCTGTTTGCTTACGCGCTGTTGGGCGTCACCAATCGGCGGGAGGCGGCACTGGCGGCGCTCGCAGCCGCCCGGCCGCTGTACGCGCCCGATTCCCTGCGCGCCGAACTGGCCAATGTCGTGTGGCAGTGGGTGCGACAGCGCCATGTTTCCATCGAGTTCGCCCACACGGCCTTGCAGCGAGCCGACGGCCTTGTCGACCAATACGCGTCGTCAGGCGAGTTGTGGCACGCGGCGCTCGATCTCGCCGCCGCCGCTGGACATCCGGTTTACGATACACTTTTCGTCGCTTTGGCCCAAAAGCGCGGTGCCGTGGTGGTTTCGGACGATGGCAAGTTGGCGCGGGCTTTTCCCGATTGGGTCGTTTCACCCGAAGTCTTTGTTGCCGGTGCGGATTTTCTCAAGGGTGGGTGAGAGCGTGTGAAAAAGCCTTTTACCGCTATATAGAAACTTGGGGGCGCGCCGCCCCCAAACCCCCGCGGCAGCCCGCATCCGCGGCCTGCATGCAGCCTGCCGCACTGCTGTTTCGTCCATCGAGGGTGCCGACCGCGGCGGCATGCTGCATCTCTAACTAGAAACCGCGCAGCGGCACTTCGCCTTGCGCCAAAACTCCTCGCGCAGCATCCCACCTCCAACCATTCGCGGCAGCGAATTGCTTGAGACCGAGACGCCGTTGCGCGTTTTCGCGATCTCGGAGGACAAAGTCGAAAAATCCCTGTCTTCCCCAGCCGAACGACGACTGCGCGCAGCGCAATCGTTCACCGGCGTCGCCCGTCTTGTAAGCCCACTTTTTTGTAACTGCGCAAAAACGCGGGGGTTTCAAGGGGCGTCGCGTAGAACGCCGCTTGGCCGCCGTCAGGCGGAACCTGACCAAGGTAAAGGTGTGTTAATCCCCCGCGCCGGAGGCGCAAAATGATCCTGTGCAATTGGAAGCGGTGCCGCTAGGCGCGCAAAGCCCGCCGCAGGCAAAACCCGCCCGTAGGGCTAAAGCAGCGCGCCCCGCGCAACCGGCAAATCCAAGAGAAGTCTGATCCTAGACACATCCGCCGCGTGCAACCGAAAATGCTGTCTAATCTCATAATTTCTAAGCGGATTCTGCTCGCGAGCCATCCTATCCGCCGGATCCAGCGTCACCACCTGCGCCTGATTGGCTTGATCCACCACATCGGTCACAACCCCCAAAATCAACCGCCTTTGCCCATGCCGGCGTTCCAGCAGCACCAGATCACCGGTTTCAAGTGAATCGACCGTTACGTCCAGCGATTGCGCCAGCGACTTTAGAAAAATCGCCACATTTTCAATGGTCAACGCGCGGTGCCGCTCATCGAGTGTGTGCGTGGGCTTCTGCGCCAGACCGTAGAGTCGCGGATCGCGCGTTCTGTGCCGCAGAAGCGCCGCGCGCAGAGGCAACAGGTCGCCCAAACCGCGATCGAGCAGGTCGACGCTATTGCCCTTGATCGCCCGCGGGTCCTCACTCAGGGCCGTTGTCGCTTCGACTTTGCGCGCGAGTTGGTCGCGGGCCGCGGACAACAGCGCGTGCGCTACCGGATCTAATCCATTGCTATTGCTGAGTTTTCCCGGCAGAATCGCCGCAGCTGGGCCGCCGGGCAATGCACCCAATTTACCAACAAATACAGTGGGTTCAGTGGCCACGGCTACAGGTGTTGCTTCATCGGCGTGTTTGACGTGAATGTGTGCGCCGTTATCGAGGTCTTTGCCAATGACGTTGATCCAGAGCCAGCCAGCTCCGGCAAAAATGCCGCAAATACCAAGTATTTGCCAAATATTGCGTTTGCGCGGTTTCTGCCGCGCGCCCCCCAAAATCGGTCCTGTCGCCTGAAAAGCCATCTCGCCCCGCAACGTTGCCAATTCAGCGCCCCGGCTGAATTGTTTGCGCTTGGCAGGTAACTTTGCCCACCACCGCGGTCAAGCGAATGCGCGCAAGTGCTTGAAAGCGTTGAATGTCAAAAAAGTGCTTACGGAATGAGGATCTAGCCGCGATCGCAAGGGATCGAAACAGCGAACGAATCCGAGTTATCCACAGGAGTTATCCACAGGCGATGTGCAGCCACGGCGCAAAATCGCTGCGCGCGCGGTCGAGCATGGCCTGCTTGCGGTCGGCCTTGTTCGTGCGTTTTCCAGAGGTTACGGGCAGGGGCGGAAACAGCCCAAAATGGATGTTGGACGGCTGAAATTTTGGGTTCGACACGTCGATCACATGCGCGATCATGGCCCCGAGCGCACAAGTCTCAGGCGGCAACGGCAGTTGGCGCTCTAGTATCTGCGCCGCCAGCGACAGTCCAACCCAAAATCCCGACGCGGTTGATTCGACGTAACCTTCCACGCCGGTGATCTGGCCGGCAAAAATGATGTTACTTTGCGATTTCAGGTGCATGTAGCCATCGAGCAAGCGCGGGCTGTCCAAAAAAGTATTGCGGTGGACGCTGCCGTAGCGCAGGAACTCGGCATTTTCCAAGCCGGGAATCGTCGACAGCACGCGCTTCTGCTCGCCTTGCCGCATTTTCGTTTGAAATCCCACCAAGTTGTAGGCGGTCTTGTGGCGGTTTTCGGCCCGCAGTTGCACCACCGCATAGGCCCATTTGCCTGTGCGCGGATCGTCTAAACCCGTTGGCTTCATGGGCCCAAAGCGCAGGCTTTTGGGTCCAGATTCGGCAATGACTTCAACGGGCTGACAGCCTTGGAAATACTGCACGCCTTTTTCAAAATCTTGCAGCGGCAGTTTTTCAGCGCCGAGCAAAGCATCAATAAAAGCGAGATATTGCGGCTTGTCCATCGGGCAGTTGATGTAGTCGTCGCCGTCGCCTTTGCCCCAGCGCGAGGCGTAAAAAGCTTGTGTAAGATCAATACTTTCAGCGGCGACGATCGGCGCGATCGCGTCGTAAAACGCCAATCGTTCTTGACCTGTCAGCGCTACGATCTGCGCAGCCAGCGCGTCGCTGGTCAGCGGCCCTGTGGCGATCACGATGGGAATGCCCTGATCCAGCGGCAGTTGCTCGATTTCACCATGGACAATGCGGATCAGCGCATGGTTGCGCAAATGTAATTCAATGTCCTGGGCAAACAGAAGCCGATCGACGGCCAGCGCATCGCCAGCAGGTACGCGGTGCTTGTCGGCGATTTGCAGGATTAGTGATCCAAGTTTGCGTAATTCTTCATGAATTAGCCCAACTGCATTGAGCGGATTGTCGCTGCGGAAAGAATTGCTGCACACGAGTTCAGCAAAATGATCTGTGATCTGGGCGGCCGTGCGCTTGTGCGGCTTCATTTCGTGCAGTTGCACGCGGATCCCGCGCTGCGCCAACTGCCACGCGCACTCGCAGCCAGCCAAACCGCCACCGATCACCAGCACTTGTGGCACAAATTCAGTCGCGGCAAGGTCGATCACTGCGGGTGCCTCAGCCGCGGCAGCGGCAGCGCATCATCGTCGAGTGACAAGCGCGGGTGCAAATCGCGCCGCGGAATAAATACCGCAAGCGGCGAAATTTTGCCGTCGGGCACTTTTTTGCGGGCTACGCGCTTGCGCGCCGGAGAAAACGCCCTATCTTAGCGCGCGCCTTGTGCGCTTTTGCCCTTTTGCCCCAAACAACCCTGACCCCTGAACCGATTTTGGAGCTGTAAATGGCCACCCCTGCTGCTGCAACCCACGACAATCTGCCGGCCAAGCCCGGTATTCTTCAAGCAATTATGGCGCTGTGTCTGGTTGGCATCGGCGTGTCGATCTATTTGGTGCGGCACAAGCTGCACATTTCGCTCGATCCCAGCTACATCTCCAGTTGCAACTTGGGCGGTGCCATCAACTGCGACAAGGTCAACGTGTCCGGGTGGTCGGAATTGTTCGGCATTCCCATCAGCTTGTACGGCATTCCGACGTATGCGGTGATGTTTTTCCTCAGCATTGTCGCGGTGCGCGGCTGCCAGTCGACGGACAAGACCGCGCGCGAACATGGCGTCGCAGCGCTGAATTCGGTGGCTGGCATCGGCTTGTTGACCAGCATCATGTCGCTGGGCCTCATCTGGTATTCCACTGCAAAAATAGAAGCTTATTGCATCTATTGTATCAGCTTGTACGTGGTCAACTTTGGCATTACGGCGCTTGCGATCACGGCTGGACCCAAAACCGTCGCCAAAGCGATCACGGGCGCGCTCGATGCGGCCAGCGCGATGAAAGAACCGCTGCCGATCTCGATCGGCGTCTTGGTGATCGCGGGCGGCGTGTCGTGGTGGGCCTATGACGCGACCAAATTTCGCATGGAACAAGAGTACAAGGGCCTGATCGAAAAACAATTTGCTGCTGGCGATGCGCCCGCCGCCGCTCCCGATAGCGCTGCGCCGGCCAACGCAGCCCCTGCCGCCGCCGCCAGCGCCAAAGCGCCCGACGCGCCAGCGGAAGCCGCCAAACCCGCGCCGGTGATCGACGCCAAAGCCGGTGTTCCTTCAGGCAAAAAGACCGAGGACGGCTACACATTTTACATCACGCCGTTAGACGATCAGGACTACATCGAAGGCAATCCAAATGCTAAGGTAACTGTAGTGAAATATTCGGATTTTGAATGTCCGTACTGCAAATTCCTCGCGCTGCAAATGAAACCACTTGAGGAGAAATACAAGGACAAAGTCCGCTTTGTCATGAAGCATTTTCCGATGAACCCGATTTGCAACAAGTACATGGCGGGTTACGACAAGCATCCCAACGCCTGCAACGCGTCGATCACGGGCATTTGCGCCGGGCGCCAAGGCAAGTTCTGGCAAATGCACGATAAGTTGTATGCCGAGCAGCCCAAACTTTCACCGGAGGACAACCGCGGTTATGCCGAAGGCTTGGGCTTGGACATGGCCAAGTACGATGCATGCGTCAAAGATCCAAGCGTGCTGCAACGTATGAATTCGGATATCGATTTGGCGATTCGCGCTGGTATCAACGGCGCGCCGCGGACGTATATCAATGGTCGCATGGTCACGGGCTCGGCATCGACAGCGATTTTGGAATATTACATTCAAAAGACCTTGGAAAATCCGGATTCTACGGGTCAGGCCCAAGCGGCTGTCGCCGAAAAAATTGCGCCCAAACCCGATGGCAAGAACATGATCGCGGCCAAAACGGCCAAGACTTCGTTTTTTATCGATGCGTATGAAGGATCGCTGACGCCGGATGGAAAAGCCTTAAGTAAACCGGATGTTGAACCTGCGCAGGTCAGTTGGTTGGAAGCCGATGGCGCATGCAAAAAAGCCGGCAAACGCCTCTGCACAGAGGAAGAATGGGTATCCGCTTGCGCCGCGACACCGGCGATCGATGAAAATACCAACAACCAATTTGCCGACGACAATGTCGAAGGCAACATGTATCCCTATGGATCGTTTTATGAAGTCGGCAATTGTGTCGACCAAGAAGACAAATACAAAGGCAAAGCCGGCAAGACGGGCGTCAAGGAAAAATGTCGCACGGCTTCAGGGATTTTCGATCTAGCGGGCAACATTGGCGAGTGGAGCGGCACGACCAAGGAAACCGCGGGCTTGATGGGCGGCCACAACAATTCCGGCGAACGCGCGGCCTGCAACCAGCGATCGGCCAGCTTTGGCGTGGGCAACCGCAACCAAACCACGGGTTTCCGCTGCTGCGCTGACAGCAACATCGTGGCCGATACAGCGGCACAAGTGGCTGAAAACAAGACGGTCGAAGTCGGCAAGCCGGTACCTGCGTTCAAGGTCAAAGACCACAACGGCGCAGAGATCAACAGCGCGAGTTTCAAAGGCAAAGTGACGTTGATCAACTTCTTTGCCTCTTGGTGTGGCCCGTGCAAGAAGGAATTTCCGGAACTGGTCAATTTGGCCAAGGAGCATAAAGCCAAGGGATTCCAAGTCATTTCAGTTGGCGTCGACCGCGAAGGCGCCAAATCGGTCGAATTTGCCAAGGGCTTTGAGGCCATGTGGGGCATCGTCCAAGACGAAGAAAGTGAATTGATGGGTCAATTTGGCGTGTACTCTATGCCCGCCACCTTTATTGTCGACCGTCAGGGCGTGGTGAAATTTATGGACACCGGCTTTAAGCCTGAAGAACAACTGGAAAAATTGCGCAGCGCCATCAAAGGCCTTTTGTGATCGAAGGCAAAGCTGCGACCCCGATCGCGCTGGTTGCCGTCGTGCTTGGCTTGGCGCATTGCAGCCGCGATCAAACGCACGATCCGGTGCAGTGGCGCGTGGCGGTGCCCGGATTTGAAGTTGCGAAAATCACAACGCTTACGCCGTTGGACGATCAGCCCATCGCGGTCCATTTGCTGCGCGTTGACCTCAAACAGCACCGGTTGCGCGTGGTTGACGCAGCACAGGGCGGCAAGAAATTGGCCGATGCTGCTGAATTTATGCAATTATCGGCGGGACTGGCTGCGATCAACGGTGGCTATTTCGATCCGGAGTACAAGCCGCTGGGCCTGCTGATAAGCGACGGCAAAGAGCTGAGCAAATTGCGCAAAGTCGATCACGGCGTGTTCTATGTCGCAGCGGGCAAGCCGGGCCTGCAGCACGCTCGGCAATGGCAGCCGCCACAAGCTTTGGAATTTGCTGTCGAATGTGGCCCGCGCTTGGTTGTACAAGGCCAGCCGCTGCATTTCAAGCCGGGCCGCGCTCGGCGGGTGGCCATCGGCAATGACCCGCAAAATCGCGTGATTTTAGCGGTTTCGGCGGGTGCTCTGACGTTGGAAGAATGGGCCGCCCTGCTGGGCCGTTCGGAGTCGACGGGCGGCGCGGGGCTCAGCGACGCGCTGAATTTGGATGGTGGTTCATCGACGATGCTCGAAGTTCACGCCGGAGCGAGCGCAATCTCCTTGCGCACCGCAGTACAAGTACCGATAGGAATTGCAGTTGTAGCGAGACCGCGGAAAATTTCCGCGCCTGCGGCGGACTAATTGTGTACAAACAAGTGCTGCGATTTGGATCTCTTCGCGAATTGATGCAAACTGTGCCGCGCGCGCGCCCTAAACGGCCCCCTGAGCCGTCCGCGTGTCCGATATTTTGGAGGATGCAAGTGCAAATGGGTTCCCCACATTCCAGCCCGGCCCGAACTGCGCTGCCGACCTGGCCGCCGCAAATATTGTCCGTGTTTACAAGCCATTGTTCCGCTAGGGCCCAAGCGCTCGCGCCGGTTGCGCTGATCGTGTTGCTGGCGTTTGTTGTCACTTCTTTGACGCTGCCGATTGAATTTCTCGGTCGCGATTTTGGCGTCGCCCACGCGCAGGAGGAAAAGCCGGGTTTGGGCGTGGTGCCGTTTGTCCGTCGCGGTGAAGTCGGCACGTTGGCCATGGCGCGGATTGAAGAATATTTGCGCCAGATGCTCGATGCCGGCGGATCTGTGCTGGTTGTGCCGGCAAAAGCCATAGAAACAGGCAAGCCACTTGGCCCCGTGCAAAAAGTTGCGGTGACCCGCGCCCCGACGGCGGCCAGCAAAAGCTTGGATCGCGCTGATACAATTGCCGTTAACGCGCGCCAGATGCTGGAGGAAGGCGAGGACACCGGCGATGTGCTCAAACTTTTGCACAAAGCGGCGCAGCTGTATGAGGACAATTTTGTCGAACTGGTCGATTTTACAAAACTAGTCGACGTCTACGCCCAAGGTGGTGCTGCCTCACTGCTCAACAAAGACGAAAAAGGCGCCCGCGATTGGGTGACCAAAGCGCTGACGATCCAGCCGACATTTGTCGTCGATGCCCGCAAAACCAATAAACAATTGCAGGGAATTGTCACTTCGGTGCGCATTGCACTTTCAGAAAAAGCCCCCACCGATCTGAGCGTGGACTGCAACCAAAAAGAAGCCGATGTCTACGTCGATGGCGTCAAAGTCGGCCCAGCGCCGGCGCAGATCAAGGAATTGGCGCCCGGCACGCACTACGTGCAAGTGCGCAAAGCGGGCGCGCTGCCTTGGGGCCAACTCTTTGTTGCTAAAGGCAAAGCCGGGTCAATTTCAGCGAAATTGACCATGGATGAAGCGCCGGGCGGTGAAATTGAACTCGGCGTGTCACCCGATGACATCAAGGGTTTTGCGGCTACCGGCAAATTCGGCGACAAAATGTTTCGCAACACCGCGTATTTATTTGCAAAACAAGTTCGGGCCAACTATTTGTTGTTCGGTGTAGTCAACAAGTCGCCGCGCACGCTAGAACTGCACATGTACTTGTTTAACGCCAAGCTCAAAAAACTGTGCGCGGTGGAAAAGATTGACTATTCGCCGGGTTTGAGCGATCTGCAGATGAAAACGCTGGACGCAGAAGGCCGCGTGCGTGCAGTGCTCAATGGCTGCAGTGACGCCAAAGAAGTTAAGGATATCCCGACAGTTTACGGCAAACCCGTCGAAGTCGCTGAAGCACCTGAGGTGGTGGCGCCCAAGGGTGATGACGACGATGATCTCGTCAAACCAAAGGTAATACCTAAAGTTGAGCCGAAGGTTGAACCCAAAGTTGAGCCCAAAGTTGAACCCAAGGTCGAACCCAAAGTTGAGCCCAGAGTTGAGCCGAAGGTCGAACCCAAAGTTGAGCCAAAGGTCGAGCCCAAGGTCAAGGTTGAGCCAAAACTGGAACCGAAAAACGACCCAGCCAACGATCCGTATGCCGGCTTGATTGAGCAGGAAGACACCAATAAGCCGCCGTTTTACAAGGCTTGGTGGTTTTGGACCCTCGTGGGTATGGCCGTCGCGGGCGCGGGAACGGGCATTTACTTTGCCGCGCGTCCGCCCCTGCCCGCCACCGGATTTCAAGTCGACGCCCGCGTCTCCCCGTAATCTGCCCGCTCGTCTGCCAACGGAGTGCTGTCATGTTGTTGAAATTTAGCAAGATTTTGCTGCCGCTGGGTCTGAGCTTTGCCGCGGGCTGCACGCGGCCGGAAGTGGCGCCGACGAGCCTGCTCGGCTTGTTCATCGATAGCCCCAAAGACGACGGCCCATTTACCCAGCCGGAAGCCGCGTTTATTTCTCTTATTGCGGAAGGTCGTGATATCCCTGAAAATTCTGATTACGCCATCCAGCCGTTCACACCGGGCATGGACATCACCCTGCCCAAAATGCCGTTTGGCACCAAACTGCAAGTGCGCGTGGACATGTATTCTGCCAACGCCGACAACCAACCGGCGGCGCTGATCGGTCGCGGCCTGTGCATGCCGCTGGACATCAACAAAAGCGACGCAGCGCCTCTGCAGCGCCGGGCTTATGTGACTAGAACCAATAAATTTTCCCCGGCGGAAGATGAAAATCATCTCAAGGCTGCCTTGACCGAAGCCCGCATCGCCGGCATGACCGCGACGCTGCCCGACGGCAGGGTGATGTTCATGGGCGGCGGTGCCCTCAAAAAGGATGCGAAATCGGCATTTGACGTCAAGAACTTCCAAACGTTTACCGATAGTGTCGATCTGTTCGATCCCGATTCGCGTACCGTGACCAAGATGAACAATTCGCAGGGCGCGCCGGTCATTTTGGCCAAGCCGCGCGCGTTTGCCACCGCGGCTTCTGGCGCAACATCGGTCGTGGTGGTCGGCGGTTACACAATGGAAGGTGGCGAAGCGAAATTTTCGGACACCATTGAATTTTACAACCCAACGGCCGATGGTTTTGTGACCAGCGCCGCGACCAACGCCAATTTGCGCTTTGCCCGCGCGCAGCCGACGGTGATTCAAATGTTCGCCAATCAGGATTACTTTTTAATTCTGGGCGGTTTAGACGCAGGGCCCTGCAAAGACGACGATTTGAGCGACGATGGCGCGTGCGCGTCCAACACGTGGGAGGTCTGGCATCCGGTGTCCGGCAATTTGGCCCAAGGTCGCTTGAGCACGTCGCGCTGGAACCATGCGGCGGTGCGTTTGCCCGGCCAAGGCAGCGGTTTTGCCATGCTGATCGGCGGTGAAAATGCCGCAGGGCCGCTGGATAGTATTGAAGTCATTCAGTTTACTGGCACCAAAGTCTCCAGCGCCAACATCGACCCGGAAGATTTGGAGCTCTGCCCCTTGGCCAATCCCAAAGGTCCCGCCGACGGTCCGCGGGTGCTAGCGGACAAATGTCAGCCGATTATCTTGGAATTGCCGGACAAAGCGCCGCGCATTCTGCCCGGTGCCGTGTTCGTTTCGCGGCCGGCGTACACCGACGCCAAGATCACGCGACCCGCGTACAACTATGTTTATATCGTCGGCGGCTTTGGCGACAGCGCCAAAACCAAACCGTCGGCACGCATCGATATCTATGATATCAGCGGTGAGTTTATCACGGGCGCCCCGGTGCAATTGAACACCCCCCGCGGCGCACCGCTGGTCACAGCCGTCACCAACGGTCCTGGGCTGGGTCAGGTGTTGGTCGCGGGCGGCAGCGCATCGGTGACAAGTCCGCTGAGTTCCGCGGAGGTTGTGGCCTTCGACGACGCCAACAAACTCATCGCCGTGCGGCCGGTCGACAACGCCATGCCAGACGGCAACCGCACGTTCGGTAACGCGATTCCGCTGGCGACCGGCTACGTGATGCTGTTTGGCGGTGTGGGGGGCAGCTCGGCTGCGGCCTTGGCCCGCAACAGTTTGCCGCTTTGGAATCCGTTTTAGCTACAGTTTCTGGGCGTGGCCAACCGCCAATTCGTGTGCAAGAGCAATCCGGTGTCGTTGCCAGTAGCGCGCAGCGACAAATTGATCTACCGTGTGCGATCGCCGCGTTAAATGCGTGTGCAACAGTGTGCTTTTTGACGCGGTGGAAGTGGAACTTGTTTAGGCCAAACGCCAACCAGCGACAAAATCACACGCGTATTCGCGGATTTGCGGCGCGTGCGTTGGCGTGTTTGCTGGGCCTGTGGGCGTTGGCGCTGCCCTCGCGCGCGCATGCGACTGTGCTCGGCAACACCTATCCGGAGAAAACCACGCCGTATCAGGTCTATGGCCGCGGCGTGCAGATCGGCAATTCGCTGGTGACCAATTTTGTCGACTTTCGCTTCAACGACAAGTTGCTGTCGCAAAGTTCTGATTCAATTCAGCTGACGCAAAAACTGCCGGTAGATGCCAAAATTAAAGCCGCTTTTGTGTATTGGGGCGCATCAACCAGCAACGCCGGCGTCGACACGACGGCCGTGTTTACCATGGCCGACGGTTTCCAGACCACCTTGAACGCCGACGGCGTCTGCAAAGAACTCAACGACGTTGGCGGTGTAGGCAAGCATTTTTATTGCCATACGGACGTCACAGCCCTGCTGTCGGCCCATCCTGGTGTCGATCACTGGAATGGGTCTTATACAGTTGGCGGTATCGACGCCAAAGTGGCGGCGATTAAATTTTCGACCCCAGCCAATCCGTGCCAACCGACCTGGAACAATTCGCCGGAAGATGTGTGCTGCCAAGCCAGCGATCTTTCGTGCCAAGCCCGCCACGCGTCGTGGTCACTGGTGGTCGTTTATGATACGGTTTCGAGCGAAACCACGCTGCGCGACGTGTTCTTGTACGACGGCTTCATCTTGTTGGATGAAAAAGGCGTTACCAACGGCGGCCCCGCGCCAAGCCTTGGTCAAGTGCCCTTCACCTTGAGCGGTTTTATTGTCGGCAATCCGCCACAAGCGCAAATTAGCTATCACGTGATGGAAGGCGACAAGCACCTGGGCAATCCGGAACAAAGTCTAAACTCAGCTTTTTCACCAGCTTGTCTCCACTGCGAAGATTTTGTGCAATTCGGAACCACTAAGTTGACTGGCGGCGCCGGCAACAATGAAGCCAACAACATCATGAATTCGACGCCGGCGGCCGGCGTGGACTTGGACACGTTTGACCTATCAGGCCTTGTGGTAACTGGGCAAACGACCGCGAACTTTCTCATTTCTTCGGGCGATGGGGTGCTGCAAACGGACATGGGCGACGACAGTTCAGCTGGTGGTGCGGGCGAGCTTTTTCTCTACGGTTACACGCTTTTACAAATCAATCGCCTTGCACCGTTTTTCAAAGGACCGAGCAATTCCTATTCCGCCAATGTCGCACAAGCAGCCCCCGGCGATACGATCACCTACACGCTGGATATCGCCAACACTGGGCCGCAGGACGCGGAAAATTCCATACTAAAACTCGATGCTTTCGCCCCGCCGGGCACAGACTACGTGCCGGGCTCCACAACGCTCGGCGGCGTGGCCGTGCCCGATGTGGCCGGTCAGAGTCCGATACAGGCCGGTTTTTCTCTCGGGTCAATTACCCAGCTCGGCCTGACATCGGTGCGCAAAATCAGCTTTAAAGTCAAAGTCAAAGCGGTTCCCGGCGTGACTGAAATCGATTCCACCGCCAAGCTGACGTACACCTATAAGGACAATCCGGGTGTGTCGACGCTGGACAGTGCGATGAGCGTTGTGAAAATCGTGCAGCCGGTCATCGGAACGCCGTTACTGACGGTAACGCCAGCGAAATTGGCTCCGGGTGGTGCGCTGACGTACACGCTGAGCATTCAAAATACCACCAACGCGATCGTGACGATCGATACCGTCGTGCTGGATATGCCGCCGGAAGTGCAGCTGGTTTCTGCTGTGGGTCCAGGTGCTTCCAAGTCAACGCTGGGCGGTGGTGCCAATGGCAGTGGGCAAATGCGCTTTGACGGAGCGCCGATTGCGGCCAATGCCACAATCACGTTTACGATTCAGGCGACACTGAAAAATCTGGCGCAACTGACCGCCCTTGGCATCAGTCCGCTCAACGGCCACATCGTCACGGCGCAGGGCACCGCAACTATTGGCGCCAAGACGACCAAGACCGACGACCCGAATCAGGTAGGCACCGATAATACCACGCCTTTTGCGGTTACCGTGCTGAGTGATTTTACCACTTCGACCAAAACTGCGGCCGACCTGTCGATCGGTACGCCGCTGCTGCCGGGCGATGACGTGCTGTTTACGTTTACCTTGAAAAATTCTGGACCTGGGCCGGGCACGATCAGCTTGACCGATTCGGTGCCAGCGGAGTTGGACTTTGTCAGTTCGCCGGACCCGGAAATCAAGTTTGCCGCGGGTACGGTGCAGGCGCTCAACGTGACGGTTGCACCGGGCGCGACCAAGACCCTGAGTTTTATAGCAAAAATTAAATTGACGACGGGGCCGGGCGCGACATTTTTCAACTTCGCTACCATCAATCCAAGCGATGGCAACCCGCCGACCAACGTGCAAACGCCGACGCTGACAGTGCAAGGTGGCCCAGATTTAACAAGTTCTGTGTTAACGGTCGTTGATGCCAACGGCGGCGATGTCGAGCCGGGCGATACTTTGGTTTACACGGCGACTTTGACCAATACCGGCAAATTGGCATCAGGTGCGCTACAAGTGAGTGCAGCGGTTGATAAAAATCTGGATTCCGTCGCTGCCATCGACAACGGCGGCTCTTTTGACGCGGGCACCAACAGTGTGTTGTGGAATTTGGCATCGATTCCCGCGGGCGCCACGGTCAAGATTACTTTTAGCGCCAAAGTGAAGCTGGGCACCATCAATGGCACCAATTTGACCGTGATCGGCACGATTGCTGGCGCGGAATTGGCCAATCCGGTGCAAATCATCTCTACGATCAAAGTGCAGGCACAGCCGAACATCAGTTTGTTCAGTGATACGGTGGCTTCGAGTTCAGGCAGCTTTAAGCCCAGTGATTTGATTACTTACACGGTGCAACTGCAAAACACCGGCAACGGAGCGGTCACCAATGGCGTGCTCACAACGACGGTCGATCCGCTGATCGCGCTGGAAAGTGCCAGCAACGGCGGCGTGATAAACGGCCAGACGATTACGTGGAAATTTGCCAACTTGCTCAAGGGAGATCCGCTGCAAAGCCTTGCTTTTCAAGGTAAATTGGCGGCGAGCGTGGCGCAGGGCAAGACCGTTTCCAACCAGTTGACCCTGACCGGCGACGGTTTGGCGGCACCGGCGCTGAGCGATGATCCGGCCAAGCCGGGCAAGACCGACCCGACGGTTTTCTCCGTGCTCTCTGCGCCGGACATGAGCGGTACGACCAAGAAATACGTCGACCTGAACGGCGGCATTGTTCAAGGTGGCGATCAGATTGAATACCGAATTCAGCTGAAGAACACCGGCAACGGTCCGGCCTCCAACGTGGTGGTTACCGATGTGCTGGCGCTGGCGCTGACCAATGTCATTGTTATCAATGGCACTTTCAATGCAGTGAACCGCACGGTGACTTGGAACGCGGTTGCCGGTGTGGCACCTGGCGAGACGCCGGCTGAATTGGTGCTGAGCGCGGTGATCGACAAGGCGACCCCGAGCGGGACAATCGTCAACAACCAAGCAAAGTTCACCTTTAGCGAGACGCCAGGTTCGGGCGTGACCAACACCACCAGTTTTTCCGTGCAAAATCTGCCGGATTTTGGGTTGTCGCTCAAAGCTGTGTCCGCACCGGTGATTACGGCGGGTGGGCAAGTCAGTTACACGCTGACGATCGTCAACAGCGGCAATGCGCCTGGCACCGGCATTGTGGTGAGCGACCAATTGCCCAAGGAAATCGAAAATGTGCAGGCCCCCGGCGGCGCAATCGACGCCACAGGCAAGGTGACATGGAATGTGGGTGCCATGGCCGCGGGCGCAACCAAGGCGTTGACCGTGTCGGGATCTCTCAAAAAACCATTGGACAAGGGCAGCAAGGTTTGCAACCAAGCGCTGATTACCGCAAGTGAAAATCCGACGCCGTCGCAAACGAGTCCGCCGGGTGTGGCGCCCAAGCAAGGCGGTGAGCCGACTTGTTTTGACGTCGACAGCGCCGTGAAACTGGTTTTGACCAAGGATGTTTTTGACGTTGCCACCGGCAAGCAGATCAACCAAGCGACGATTAAGCCAAATGTTGGCTTGCGTTACAGCCTAAAGGTCAAGAATACCGGCAGCGCGGTGGCCAAAAATGTCGCGGTGACCGATTCAGTGCCGCCCGAACTGACCAACATTGTGCCGCTCGACGGCGGTGTTTTTGACGCGGCGCAAAAGAAGATCGTCTGGCCGCTTGCCGTGCTAAGTACTGGTATCAATGACGAATTAGTCGTCCGCTTTGAAGCCAAGATCGCGGTTGGTCTGGACAACGGCGTGCCGATAAGCAACCAAGCGCAAGTGATTTTTGAAGGCAACGCCACGCCTACCAAATCCGACGATCCAACGACGATTGCCATCGGAGATGCGACGATTGTGAGCATCGCTTCAAGCGTGGATTTCAGCAAAGCCAGCTTGACCGCAGTGGATTTGAATGGCGGTCTGGCGCAGCCCGGCGACCTTTTTGAATTCACGCTGACGCTGCAAAACGACGGCGACGGCACGGGCAAGAACGTCACCATCAACCTGCCCATCGATGCGCGCCTGATCGCCCAGCCGCCGTTTAGCGACGGCGCGGTGTTGGCCGGTGGCGTGCTGACGTGGAAGTTGGGCAACATGGCGCCGACGGACGCTAAGACTCTGAAGTTCAAGGTAGCTCTGATCAAGCCCCAGATCGATGGCGCGGTGATTTTGGAACAAGCCCAGATAAGCGCGACCGGTTTTGGCGTGCCGGTGCTGTCCGACGCCAACCTGGCCACAGCGATCAAAGAGGCAACGCAGATTGCGGTCAGCGCCAAGGCAAATTTCTCCACGAGTTCGATGACCTATGTCGACGTGAACGGTGGCGCGATCGAGCCGGGCGATGAAGTCTTTATCAAGCTGACCGTGCGCAACACGGGCGACGCGATCGCGCAAAACCTATTGCTACAAGCGCTGTTGCAGGCGGGAACTCTGTCGGACATTTTGCCGCTGGATGGCGGACAGAATTTGGCCGATAAGGTGACCTGGACTTTGCCCTCGCTGCTTTTGAGCCCGCTTGGCGATCAAACTGTTACTTTCAAAGCCAAAATCGCTGCCAATGTCGCCGATGGCGTCAAGATCACGGTCATCGGCCAAGTGCCGACGATCGCGCCGCTGTCGGTGGTGCTCACGGTGGTGAGCAAGCCAAAACTCGATACATCGACGGTGGTTGCAGAAGATGAAACGGGCTGGCTGGGCAAAGTCAACCAAGTCGCGCCGGGGCACGTGGTTCGCGTCGAAGTGACCGTGAAAAATACCGGCAAGGCGGCGGCGGACAATGTGGTTGTCAGCGTGCCCCTGCCGACAAAGCTCAGTAAAATTCAGATTGTAACGCCGGGCGGCGTGGCCAATGGCCAAACAGCGCAGTGGACGCTGCCGCTGCTTGCCGCTGGCGGTTCAGTCACGGTGGTGCTCAAAGCGACAGTCGCGGCCGATGGACTGGACGGCGAAGTCCTGCCAATTACAGCAAGTTTGGCAGTTGCCGCCTTGCCGTTGCCCGTGGCGCTCAAGGGGCCGACTTTGATCATTGCGCTGCGGCCGATTATCAAACTGATTAAAACTTTTGAAGATTTGACGGGCAACCACCTGTTCCCGGGCGACGGCCTGCGTTTTGCCGTCACGGCCAGCAACGTCGGCAACGCACCGGCGACCGCGTTGCAAATCACCGACGCAGTGCAGGCCGGTTTGACGGGCCTGACCACCGACAATTCGGGCAAGGTGGCAGGCAATATCGCGACTTGGACCCTTCCGACTCTGGCGGTCGGCCAGGCGGTCACCGTCAATGTGCAAGGCAAAGTCGCGGCAAATGCGTTCAATGGCTCAGCCATTGTCAATACCGCGCAGGCCAAGGCGCAAAATAGCGAACCGGCGACTTCCAACACGGTCACGGCCAAAATTAGCTATCCGACGTTGGCGGTTGCGGTGACCTTGACGCCAGAAGCGCCGGCCAAATCGCCGATTCAGCCCGGTGACAGCGTGGCGATGCAGGTTGTTGTGACGGACAATAGCCCGGAAAATGCCAGCAATGTCACAGTTTTGGCGCCGATCGACACCAATGCGTTTGACATCGTGACTTTGGGCGGCGGCCAGTACGACAGCACGGCCAAAATCGTCAAATGGACTGTCAAGGACAACGCCGCTTTGGCCAACATCCCCGCGGGCGCCAGCGTGGGCCTGACCGTGGGCCTGCGGGTCAAGGCGACGGCGAAAAACGGCAGCAACGCCAGCGCGAGCGCAACTGCCCGCGAAGGCGAAACGAATCTGGCCTATGACGGCAATGTCGTGCAAATGCCGATTGTTTCGGTGCCGCAACTGGCGATCAAAAAGACGGTGATCGACCTCAACGGTTTTGCCGCGGGCGGCAAGGTCCATCCGCTCGATACGCTGCGTTATCAAATAGAGATCGGTGTTTCTGGCAATGCAGCGGCGCAAGATGTGGTCGTGCAGGATGTTTTGGACGCTGGCGTCGACTTGGTCGCGGTTGGGCAAAATGGCAGCGGTGGCGCCGGTACGGTCAGCTGGAACAGCACCAGCACCCCGGGATTGCAGACGATTATGCCGGGCAAACCGTTGACGCTGCAATTGGACGTTCGCGTCAAGGCCGCGGTGGGCGACGGCACAAAAATCGCCAACCAGGCACAGGTCCAAGCCAGCGGACTGACGGACAAAACGCCTTCGGACGATCCCAGCACGCCTGCGCTGAACGATCCGACGATCGTCACCGTTCGCGTCGCAAGTGCGCTTGCTGCTTCGACTAAAACGGTTAAGGACGACAACGGCGCGGCGCTGCAAACCGGTGACACGGTGACGTGGCGAATGACGCTCATCGCCACATCGGCGCAAAGCCTGACCGGCACGAGGGTTTTTGACACGATTCCAGCTGGTATGGACTACGTGCCGGGATCGACCACGCTGAACGGCAACAAGGTGGCCGATGTCGGTGGCAGTTCGCCGTTGCTCAGCGGTGTCGCTGTTTCTTCAAATGGCCAGCCAAATGGCGTACTTGCGGCGGGAACGGATCAAGCGGCGATCGTGACGTTCCAAACGCGGCTGCGCGCCGGGGTGCCAGAAGGCACAATTGTCAGCAATACCGCGACCGCTCAAGCGGACAACGTGGGGCCCACGCAGATTGGTCCGGCAGAATTGCCTGTGGGCAAAGGGGCTTCGCTGCGATCGTTTCAAAAAACTGCGCAACTCGTCGACGCCAACCACAACGGGCAAGCCGATGTGGGCGAGGAAATTCTCTACACGCTTGCGGTGAAGAACACCGGTATTGGCACGGCGGAAAATGTGATCGTCGACGATGCGGTGCCAAAAAATGCCAAATATATCGGCAGTTCTACCGAGGTTGACGGCAAGCTGATGACCGATGCGGCCGATACCGATGCGGCGACATTTGTTGCCGCAGACAACAGCGTGCATTTGCAACTGGGTTCGATTGGACCCGGTGAAAGCAAAAAGATCGCGCTGCGTGTGCAGATCGCCGTCGGGCCGACTGTGAGCAACCAAGCGATTGTCAAAGCCAAAGGCATGTCGGATGAGCCGAGCGATCAAGACGGCGACGACGGCAACGGCAATCAGCCCACGGTGACGCAAGTCGGCATCCCCGCGCGCTTGTTGCAGGTTGTGAAAACGGTGCAGGATGAAAATGGCGGTTCGGTCAAGCCCGGCGATTGGCTGCGCTATACGCTTGTGGTGCAAAATCTGGGAGGTCTGGCGGCTTTAGGCAGCGTTGTGACGGATAATTTGCCTAAAGGCTTGGTCATTCCGCCTGCGCTGGGTCCAGGTAGCGGAAATCCAAACGATTTGCTGGCACCGCCCAATGCCAGCATCAATTTGTTGCCGGGACAAAATGGCCAGACCACGCTGACGATTGGCAAGATCGACATCCAGCCCGGTGAAACGCAAACGGTGCAACTGCGCGTGAAGTTGATGGATAACCTGACTGACGGCGCCGTCATCTGCAACAACGCGCGCGCCGATGTCGACAATGTCGGCGCTTCGGCCAAAGCGGCTTGCGTCACCATCGGGGCCATGATCGGTGAAGGTGTTGTTTCTGGGACACTATTTGAAGATGTCGGCGCTGAAAATGGCGTTTTTGACGCCGACAAAGACTTGACTTTTGCCGGTTTCCAAGTCGCCATTTTGCCCCCGGTCGGCGTTGAAGGTCCGGCGTTGACGGCAATCGCGGACGACAAAGGCCATTATTCCATTGCCCATGTCGCCGGTTCGCTGCGCCGGTTGCGCATTCTTTCGGCCAATGGCGCGGTGTTTGTCGATGCGCCGTTTGATCCCGCGCAATCGGCCGCCGTTGTCGGCGGCAAATTGGACGTCGCGCTCAAGCCTACGGGGCGTGTGTACGACGCGCGCACGGGCACGCCCGTGGCCAATGTCCATGTATTCCTGCGCTATGACGCAGCCGATCCGATCGCACCCAACCAAAATGTGCCCGACGACGCGCTGCTGGTGGGCCAACAGGGACAGCGCACAGACGCCAGCGGCGCCTATGAATTCAGCCCCGCCAAAGGTCGGGCCTATCGCATCGAAGTGGCTGCAACCACAAACGGTTATGCGTTCCCGCCCTTGCTGCGCGGGCCAGAGCCGGAATTGGCGCTTTTGGACGCTTTTGGTTTTGTCGTGCCCGAAGCATTGCCGGTTATCGGCAAGGCATTGCCGCGTTATCTCACGCGTTTTAGCCTGCAAGGCGGTGCGACCACCGGCAAGGGCGATTCCGGCGCAGGCGATAGCGCGGCGTCGCCGCGGCACAATCACCTGCCGGTTGACTCGCTGGCGGACGCCATCCATATCACGGTACAACTGTCCAAATCTCAAGCACAAATCGGTGAACTGCTGTATGCCACCGTGCTGGTGCAGAACCATTCCACGGCCGCACTGGCTGCAGATATGTTGACTGGTCAAGGCGGCACGGAGCTGCGCACACTTTTACCCAGCGGTATCAATGTGGTGCCCGGTACCGCCCAGCTGATGATGCGAAGCAAACCGGGGGGGGCGGACAACAAGCTGCCGTTGGCGCCCCTGCAGGCGCCGGTGCTGTCGGTCAAGCGGATTTCACCAACAACCAATAAACCCGTAGGCTTGGATCTGCCGGCCGGCGGCGAGTTGACGTTCCGCGCCCAAGTGATTGTGACGCCAATGGCCAAGGTCGGCGCGTTGCTCGACGTGCTGGCACAGTTGTTCGATTTGGGCGGCGGGGCGTTGAGCCCGCGTGGTACCGCGCAATTGCTGGTCAAAGACGATCCGCTGTTCGACCGCGGTCTGGTCTTGGGCAAAGTATTTTGCGACGCCAATGGCGATGGCGTGCAGCAAGAAGGCGAAGATGGCCTGCCAGGTGCGCGTATTTACGTCGATTCTGGCTATTTCGCCACCTCGGATATGTACGGCCGTTTGCATTTTATCAACCTGACGCCGGGCAATCACCTGTTCAAACTCGATGTTGACACCTTGGCCCCGGGATCAACAGTCGTCGACGACGACAAGCAAGTGCTGTATTTCACGCCGGGTTCCAATCTTGGCCTCCATTTTGGCGTCAAATGCGCCTTGGAAACGACGGGTCCGACGCGCATCGAACGCGCGCCGCATGTGACCGAAACGCCGCAGCCGCCCGGCCCGGGCGTGGTGCAAATCGACGCCGACGCGCCCAAGCTGGATCTATCGATTGACGGCAAGAAGCTGGCGCCGCGCTTTGTTCGTGCGCAGTTGGCGCTGGTCGAAGGGAGGCCGACTCAGTTGGCAACCGATGTGAGTTCGGTGGCGCTGACCGCTGACACCCAGCTGAACGTGTGGATCGACAAGGCGGGCAGCTTCGATCGCTGGGCGCTGGAAGTGCGCGAGCTCGGCGAAGGCGGTCATTTGGGTCCGATCGTACTTGAACAAGCGCAAACCGGTGAAATACCGGCAAAAGCACAGCTCAAGCCGACTTCAGACGGCAAATCTGCGCTGCGCACTTTGCCCGAAGGCAAGCGCTACCAATTGCGCGTCCGCGGTGAAACCGCCTACGGCGCGCGCGCGTGGTCGGCGCCGATGGCGTTTGAAATTCGCCACGAGGTAAAGGATATTCATGAGAAAGCCTTCACTTCGCCCAAACGGCCGCCGCGGTTGTTGCTCAACGGCGTGGGTTTTCTTTTGGACGCCGTTGGGCGCACGAGTGCGCGCGTGGCGCGACCGGACGACGGGCGCCTGCTGCTGAGCTTGCGCGCCCCCGATGGCAGCGGCCGCGACGAGTACATGACGCTGCCGCGCGGCGCCAACGCCTCGATTTTGGCCCCGCCAAAGAATGAGCCAGTGCCAGAACCGCCCAAGGCACTAGAAGCGCCCAAAGTGGTTGAAGCGCCAAAGGTAGTCGAGGTGCCGAAGGTCGGCGAAGCGCCCAAAGTGGTGGCGCCACCCAAAGTTGTTGAACCAGCCAAAGTTGTTGAAGCGCCAAAGGTTGTCGAAGCGCCAAAGGTTGTCGAAGCGCCTAAAGTGGTTGCGCCGCCCAAAGCGGTTGAAGCGCCTAAAGTCGTTGAATTGCCGAAGGCTCCGCCAGCGCCGAAATTGCCCGGGCGCGTGGCCGTCGCTCTCAAAGGCACGCTCGAAACGGGTCTGACGATCGGCGGCGTGGCGCTACAACCGCAGTTCAAAAACGTCCTGTTAAGTGGCCCAACGATGGCGATTCCGCTGTCAGACGGCAAGATCTTGGGCAGCGTGATTTTGACCACCGGCGGTTTGCCGCCGGAAACGCAGTCGGCGGCGATTGTGCTGGTCGACGCGACTGGCAAAACGCGGGCTTACACGGAAATCGGCAAATACATTCCCCCGACATTCAAATGGAATCCGAGCGGTGCGCGCGATCTGACGCCGGGCAAATACGGTTTGGCGTTGGAAGTGCTGGTGCAAGATGGCGATCATCTCGCCGGTTGGCGCACGGTGCCCGTGGCCGTTGAGCTTGCGGCCGGAGGTCTGGGCTTGCTGCCGTTGGGCGATCCGGATCGCCATACGCGGGCGACTCTGTTTGATGCCAACGGCGCACCGACGGATAATACTTTGGAAGGTCTACAAAAAACCGCAGTAGCCGTCAAGGCGCAAAAAGACATTGCGGTCGTGACCATCCACGACGGCGGCCCGGGCGACGCGCAAAAGCGCACGGAGCTTGCGGCCGACCAGGTGCGCGCGGCGCTGTTGGGCTTTGGCGCGCCCGCGGACCGGCTGCTGGTATTCGGTGTAGGCAACCAAGTCGCCGATTTCAAGGGCAACCGCGAGGTGCTAGGGCCGCATCGGATTGAAGTGCGCTACCGCGCGCTCAACACCGGTTCGCTAAGCGGCGGATCGACAAAGCGTTTTGACACACCCGCCGGTCTGTGGATCGATGACAAGTCAATTGCCGGCGCGTCGGACAAACTGCCCGCCAAAGTCGATGTGCGTCAGGGTGAAGCGACGCGGGTTGTGTTGCAAAAAGCCGACGGTACAGCCTCGGTTTGGCAGCGGGTTTTTGCCAATCCACCTTCCGGTGAAGCCCAACCGAAGTCGCCGCAGGGATCGACGGGCGATTGGAGCGATTTTGGCGCAGACGTATTGGACGCAGTCGCTGCGCAAAACAAAGCCTTTGAAGCCGCCGCCGAGTTGCCCGCCGCGACCAAACCTGCCGATGCCGGCAAGCCCGCCGCGTTAGCGCCAACAGCGACTGCTAGCGCAGACGACAATGCTGCCGTGCAAGCTGCGGAATTACAAGTCTATTTGCCCAAGGCCGGGCTTGAACTCGGCGCGACCCAGTTGCCGGTGCGCGGGCGCACGCTGCCGGGCAACAAATTGACGATTCAGGGTCAGGAAATACCGGTGGCGAGCGACGGCAGCTTCTACACATTGTTGACTTTGCCCAATGGCAAATCGAAATTGGAACTGACGGCAACCGACGCGGCCGGCAACAAAGCCGTGATTGAACGCGCCCTTGCGGTCAAAGAGCGCTCGATGTTCCTGTTGGCGATTGCCGACACGTCGGTCAGCCAAATCAACGCGCATCTAAAAGAAACCGAGCAATTTGGCGGCTATCAAACCGGCAAAGTGCAATTGTTCGGCCGCGGCGCTGTGTACGCCAAGGGGCGCATCGCGGGCGAGTTCCTTGGGCTAAAAGATCTGCAATTTACGGCCCATCTGGATACGGCCAAGGATGCCAATCTGACGGACTTTGCCACCAATCTCCTTGATCCAACGCGGTTTTATCCAGTGTATGGTGACTCCGGCGGGTTGGTTCAGGACGCGCAAAGCCGCGGCAAAATGTACATTTTGGTCGAAGCCGACCGCACCAAGTTCTTGTTAGGCAATTTGAAAGCCAACATTCAAGGCATTGAATTGCTTCGCTATAGCCGCGCTTTGTACGGCGTGCAACTGGACGCGACGCGGGCATTTGGCAAAGAATTTGAAACCCGCGTCCAAGGTTTTGTCGCCAGCCCCGACAAAGCCATTGTCAAACGCACAGATGTGCTGCGCGGCACTGGCGGTTCACTGTACTATTTGAGCGCGCGCGATTTGGTCGACGGTTCGGAACAAGTCAACTTGATCATTCGCGATCGCATCAGCGGTTTGGAATTGGCGCGGCTGCCGCAAACGCGCAACGTGGATTACACGGTTGACCCGTTCCAAGGCCGCATCGTGTTCAAGTCGCCGGTGTCGAGCGCCGCCGATGCGGGCTTGTTGCTGAGTCAGAACGGCCTGCCGGGGCAAGCGAATTTGTGGACCGGTCATCCGATCTTTGTCGAAGCTGTGTACGAAGCGCGCGGCGTGGTCTCCACCGATCAGGCGAGTTTTGGCGTGCAATTGCAGGAAAAAATGCTCGGCGGCAAGATCAGCGTGGGCGCGGCTTACGTGCAAGAAGGCCGCGACGGCGCGCCGAAATACCAATTGGCCGGCGCCGACGTCAAGTTCAAAATTGCCAAAAGCAGTCAGGCAACTGTTGAATATGCTTACAGTCAATCGCGCGACACGATGCTGAGCGTATCCGACGACGGCGGCCTGAGTTTTGGCACGCCGAATTACGCCACCAGCATCTATAGCAATGGCGCACCGGTTAGCGGTCAGGCTGTGAAGATTGCAACGGAAATCGATCTGCGCGATGTGGTCGGTCTGCCCGAAGGCGTAACGAGCAGCGATGCGCCGTCGCCCGGGCGCATCCGCGCGCATTACCAGTGGATGCAGGCGGGTTTTCAGTCGGGCGGCAGCGTGGCGCAGCAGGGGCAACAGAAGATCGGTTTGGATGCGCTGCTTAACGTGCACACCGGCAACACTTTGAATTTGCGCTATGATGGCATTTTGTCCGATGGACCCGTCAGCCAATTCACCGGCCCCGGCTTGGGCGGCTTGTGGGGCACGTCGCCGACCAACACCAGTTTGAATCCGGCCACGGCCAGTTCTGGCAGCTTTTCTGCCTACAATCAGCAGACTATCGCCTTGCAGGACAGCCAGAAGTTGGACGCGCGTTGGACGCTGCTCGGCGGTGCGACTTATGCGTATGGCATGGATAGCGCGGGCTTGGGCCACAAGAACACCACCGTCGGTGCCGGTGCGGCTTACCGCGCGACCGAGCATCTGACTTTGCGCGCGGATCAACAGGCGATTTTGTTCGGCGATCCACAGCAATTCCGCAGCAGTGCGGATCATTTGATGAGCACGGTCGGCTTGGATTATAAGCTGAACAAGACGCTGGCGCTGACCTTGACGGAAAAATTGGGTTGGGGCGGGCAAAACGCCACAGCCGCCGGTATCCGCACCGAATTGGACAAAGACACCAATGCCTATGTGCAACAGCGACTTGAGGACACCTACCAGACCGGTCGTTTGGCGAGCGCGACAGTTGTCGGCGCAGAATCGCGCTACGGTGCGGACAAACTGAGCCGCGCTTACGGTGAATACCAAATCGATGCGCTGAACACCGGTGCGATGAACCGCGCCGTCATGGGTGTGGGCAAACGCTTTGAAATTATGAAGGGTGTCAATATCGATGCTGGCTACGAACGGCAGCAGACCTTTAGCGGCGCGGCGGGTCCCGGCTCGCGCGATGCGCTGTCGCTGGGCGGCGAATGGCTGCGCAATGAGTGGCTGAAATTCACCACCCGCCAGGAAGTGCGGATGGACCAAGGCGATCCAAACCAAGGCGGCTTGCGCAAATTGCAGGTGCTGAGCCTGAACAACGGCCAAGCCGGTATAACCAAAGAGCTAACGCTTTTTGGTCGCGCCAACTACATGCGCACGCAAAATCAAACGACCGACCAATTGGAAGCCGAAGCGTTGGAGGCGACCGCGGGGGCAGCGTTCCGGCCGTTGCGGACCAACTGGCTCAACGTCGTGGGCAAATACAGCCATTTGATTGAGATGCGGCCGAGCAATCTCAACACCGGCGTGCAAGACCGCGCCATCAAAGATATTTTCAGTATTGAGCCAATTGCGGAATTGCCGTATCGCTTGCAATTGTCGGAGAAAGTGGCGTGGCGGCGCGTGACAGATACGCTTGTCGGCACCGGCGTCGACACGCCCGCTACGACCAGTGACACGGTGTTGTGGATCAACCGTTTGGGTTGGCACGCGATGGATAACTGGGATATCTTTGCCGAATATCGCATGCTGACCACGCTTTTGACCCATGACGCGCAGCAAGGCGTGCTATTTGAAACGGCCTATACGTTTGCCAAGGCGATGCGCGTCGGTTTGGGTTATAATTTCACGCGCTTTGTTGAAACCCCGGCGGGCGATATCCGCCAAACTACGGATTTGGGCGGGTTCTTTGTGCGCATGATCGGTATGTATTGATTTACGTGCGAGATTGTCGCGGCGTTGACCGCGCCGTTGTGTCAAGCTACACTGTTCCGGCCACGCATTTTAGCGCAGCCCCCCCGTTTGTTTTGTGAGGAACGTCGATGCGAGCGCGCCTGCTGATTTCTGCCCTTTTGGCTTGGGCATTACTCGGTTGTGAAACACAGCCGCCGTATGCCGAATGCGAATTGGACATTGAAGTCACGGCCAAAGGCGTGTGCGCTGGCCACGGCGGCGTGACCAGTTGCGTGGTCAAACAGCATCCGACTTGCATCCACGACGCTTGCCTAAGTTTCTACAGCAGCAAGCCTTTTTGCACCACGACCTGCATAAACGGCACCAGCGCCACCGCGGGCATTTCCAGCACGGAATGCGGCGTGGACTCGTTTTGCTGGACTTTTCGCAGCGCTGAACCGGATCCCAAAGACCCCAAAGTCACGCTGCCGGCTGAAAACTACTGCGTGCCGAACAATATCAACAAGAAAAATGTTGGCAAATAGCCTGCCGGCAAGGTGACCGATGCCGCCGCCTCCCCCTCAAAATCGCAATGCACCCCAAACGCCCGCCAAGTCCGGCCTTTCCGGTGGCGCAACGATCGGCATTATGATCGCCAGCGGCATTGGCTTGCTCGGCATTTCGTATTGGCTGTTTTTAGCGGGCGGCACTGCCACGGTGATGGGCTGGTTGCCACCGGGCGTTTCGCGGGCGTTTATTGAAAAAACCGGTGATGTCAAAGTGATCGAGAAAAAGGCCGACCCCGATTCACCGTGGGACAAAAATACCAATGCCGATCGGCCGCCAACTGCGCGCGGACATGGCCAAGGCGATGACGATGACGGCGACAAGCAGGCCGATGGTACGGCCAAAAATGGCGAAGGCGCTGACAAGGGCGAAGGCGATAAGGGCGAGCCATCCAAAAAAGTCGATGCTAAACAGGTAGCTGCACCCAAAAAGATCGACGAAGCGGAGGCAGCGGCCGACACCGTTTCGCCGATCAAGGCAGCCGTCGCAGCGGCGGACAAAGCGATCGCAGCTTACGCCGACAGTGCAGACGATCAAGTGCTGTATATGGCTGCAAATAAAGCGGTTGAAGGCATCAAGGCCGCACCCGTCAAAGGTGAAACGGCGGCACTGCGGCAAGCGGCGACCGAATTGCGCGCTGAAATGACGGTCACCAAACACAAGGAATTGGAAGAAGCGCGCAAACTTGCACGGGCGACCGACAAGATTCAGGGTGCGACCAAAAATCCCGATGAACCGTACATTGTTCTGCGTTCAGCAGCCAACAACGGCAGCGACGATGTCGCGCATTTGGAGGACGATATTTTGGTCCACCATTTTTTAGACACCGGCAACGGTTGGTCGCGGATTGAAGTGATCAACGGCGATGCTGCTGGCAAAAATGGCTACATCCGCGCCAAGAATTTGGCGTCGCTAGGCAAGAAAGCCAAGAAGTAGAAACAGCATTGCCAACGCAAAAACAGCGGCGGAATTTGTGCCGCTGTTGGTGCGTTACATTTCGCAGCGCGCCAAGAGTCGGCGCACGCGGAAAAAGGCAACACATGAAATGGCAACTGCAAATCACGCTGTCCTTGTTGGGGACGTTGACCACCCTGGCTGTCCACGCCCAAGCGCCCAAGAAGCAAGCGGAGCGGCTGTGGACCGAACAAGCTGTCAATACAGGGATTAACCCAGATACGCCCGTGACGATGGGCGCATTTTCCAAATTGGCCAAATTGATCTCGCCTGCCGTGGTCAATATCAGCGTGACTGGTGCGGCAAGTGCGCAAGATGGTTGGGAAATTGGACCTCAGGGTCAACCGCATTCGCATGGCGAGGGCACTGGGTTTTTCATCCACGCCGACGGCTACGTCCTGACCAACAACCATGTCGTTGAAAATGCGCAAGATATTGTGGTACGCACGGCGTCAGACAAAGTTTACAAGGCGCGGGTGATTGGCCGCGATCCGCGCACCGATTTGGCGTTGATCAAGGTCGACGGCAAGGAAAAATTTCCGATTGCCGCGCTGGGCGATTCCTCCAAAATCGAAATAGGTGAATGGGTTGTCGCGATTGGCAATCCGTTTGGCCTGTCGCACACCGTGACCCAAGGCATCGTGAGCGCCGTTGGCCGCAGTGAGGTGCACCCGGGCGGACGCCAGATGTACGCCAACTTCATCCAAACCGACGCCAGTATCAATCCGGGTAACTCCGGAGGACCGTTGGTCAATACCCGCGGTGAAGTGATCGGCATCAACGCAGCGGTGCGCGGCGATGGCCAAGGCATCGGCTTTGCCATTCCATCCAACATGGCCAAGAAATTGTTGCCGCAATTGGCGCAGGGCAAAATCGAGAGGTCTTTTCTCGGTGTGGCCGTTGACGATGTGACGCCTGAGCTGGCGCGCAGCTTGCATCTGGATCGCGTGTTCGGGGCGGTGGTGCGCGATGTGGTCACCGGCAGTCCAGCGGAAAAGAGTGGGGTAAAACCCGGCGATGTAATTACCGCTTTTGATGGTTCGGCCGTGCGCAACAAGTCGGATTTGCCGTGGCTGACGGCGTCGGCAGGGATTGCCGGCAAAGTGCCGCTGGAAATGGTCCGCGAAGGCAAACCGGTAACGATAAACGTGCAACTGGCGAGTATGCCGGGGCAATATGGCGATGATCCAGCGCCGCCGCCGAACGCGCAACCGGCTCAGCCCGGTCTGACGTCGCTGCGCGGATTGGGCATGGCCATTGTCGACTTGACCGCGGGATTGCGCCAACGCTTTCAGATCGCGGCGGATCACGGCGTTTTGATCGTCAGCGTGGACCGCGGCAGTCCGGCCGATCGCGTGGGCCTCAAAGAGGGCGACGTCTTGCTGCGCGTCGGCACGACTCCGCTGGCCAATGTTGCTAAATTGACAGAAGTTTATCGCCGTGCCGCCCCAGAAGATGCCCTGCCGATGTTGGTGCAGCGCGGCAAGCAAACGTTTTTTGTCGCGCCGACGCGCGGCCGCGAATAGGCTTTAGTCGGTCCGGTGTTGCCAGCGAACCAGCCCTTCATGCGCGGCGTAGCCGTCGTGCGGTGCGTCGAGGGGGGGCGCCTGCAACTCGCCGGGCGCGCAAACGCGCGGCACGCGCAAATCCTTTACCATGGCTAACAGTTGCGGTGTTTGGTGCGCAACCGCGCATGCAGCGATTTTGCCGGTGAGCGGCGCTAAATTGCGTTGCAAAGCGGCAACATCCGGCGCAGCCCACACCATCAGACCGCGCGCGCCGGAGCCCAGATCGGTAGTTGCAGCCAAGGGCAGGCGCGGTTCGGCTGCCAGCCACGCATCGCCAAAGTCTTGCCAGACAACGCGATCGGGAAAAAGGGCCGCCTGCATGGCCAGTGAGTCTTGCAACAAACGGGTTTGCGCCGCCCAATCGGGTGCGATGGAACCAGCCGGAAAGCGTTTAGCGGTTTGTGCAACCGCAGCCCCGAGTTGCAGCGCACAACGCTGCCAAACAGCGGGCGAAACCTCGCCCATTACCACCACCGCACGCAGCGACAGGCAACCGCGGCCGTCGGCCAGCAGCGCGTCATGGGCTAGGCCCGCGGCGACTTCGGCAAATCGGCCATCAAGGGCCGTCACCGGTAAAATGGCCAATGATTGTCGATGTCCATGGCAACGCACAGGGCCGGTGTAGCCAACGCTTTGGGCTTGTTCAAGCACACCGGCTATCGCCGCGTCGCCACCATAAATCAGCAAGGAATCGAGATCTTTGAAAAAAAGTCGCCACTGCGCGGCGTCGGCCTGATCAAATGCGCTGATTTCTACGCGTTGGGCCAGCTTGGGCGCAGTTGTTCTCAATACTTCCAGCAAGTTGTGGGCCGAAAGTGCGTCGCCCGCCCCCGGGCGCACGCGCACGCGGTTGCCCAACAGCAGCGCCTGCAAGATCGGCTGCCACGTGGCGACTGGCAAATTGGTTGGCGCAACAATGCCCACAGTTCCAACAGCCTGCCAGCTTTGCAGGCCGTCGCCGTCCAGTGAAAGCAACCGATCAATCGCCTCGGGCTGCCACGCCTGCGCCCACAAATCCGTCAAACGTTCAAGGCTTGCGCGGTGAAGCCCTGTGGTAGCGGACAAATCGTGCAGCAACGCTTGCCGCGGCGGCGACTCGCGATCGCGCAACTGCTGCGCCAAAAGCAACAGAATTTGAGCGTTGTTGTGCACAATTTGGCTAAAATGCATGGCCGCAGCATGGCGCAAAACGCGCAGATGCCGCAACCACATCTTGCAAACTTGCGGCCGAGGCTGTACATTGCGCGCCCGTTCGTTCGGTGCGCCCGATCGAAACATCCGACTTTACCAAAAAACCGGCTGAAAAAGGCCAAAAAGTGGAAGAGTGGCCGAGTGGTTGATGGCAGCGGTCTTGAAAACCGCCGAGGTGAGAGCCTCCGGGGGTTCGAATCCCTCCTCTTCCGCCAACTTAGCTGCAAAAGTCGCCTTGATATTTTGATGTGACTCCGGCTAAAAACAAAGGCCAAATAACAACGGAGAGGTGGCCGAGTGGCTGAAGGCACCGGTTTGCTAAACCGACATAGGGTTTAAATCCTATCAGGGGTTCGAATCCCCTCCTCTCCGCCCAGTTTCGTTTTTAGGGGGCTCGCCGCCAGGGCCGTTGCCCCCGCCCTCCCCCGAGGCGCGTGCGCCCGCAAGCTCACCCAGCTGCCAGAGCGGTAGCTCGGTTCGGGCGAAATTTTTTCGACTTTGCGGCGTTCGCCGGTGAGATTGTAATTTGTCTGTGTATTATTCCGAGCTTACAGCGCAGGCTGTCCGCATCGGGCCCATAGCTCAATTGGATAGAGCATCGGTCTACGAAACCGAAGGTTGCAGGTTCGAACCCCGCTGGGCCCGCTAAATAGTTCATGTTTCTAGAAATCGCAGCCAGATCTACCGCGCTGCCGTTCGTTTTTCTCCTGCTAATTTGACCCAGTAGTTTTCTCGCCCCAATTGACCGGGAGTCGCCGATGGAGCCGCACCAATGCAGCGTCAGGACCATGATTTCATGGACGTTGCTCTGCGCGCCGCGGTAGAAGCCGGTCACGCTGGCGATGTGCCGATCGGCGCCGTCGTTGTTCACGAAAACGAAATTGTCGCCATCACCTCCAACCGCCGCGAACAGGATCAGAATCCGATCGCGCACGCGGAAATTTTGGCGTTGGCCGAAGCCGGCCGCACGCTGGGTTCTTGGCGGCTCAATGATTGCACTTTGTACGTCACGCTTGAACCGTGCCCGATGTGCATGGGCGCGGCGATCAACGCCCGCGTCGGCCGTTTGGTGTTCGCTTGCCGCGATCCTAAGGCCGGTGCTGCGGTTTCGCTGTATCAGCTCGGTCAGGACGAGCGTCTGAACCACAGGTTGATCACGACCGAAGGGGTGCGCCGCGAACAGGCCAGCGCCCTTTTGTCGGGTTTTTTTCAGTCTTTGCGCCAGGGCGAACGGCTGGTTTCTCTCGTCGACCAGTGAGCCGGCTTGCAGTTGCCGCCGCGCCAAGCTAAACTCTTGGCCCCGAAGATCTGCGGCTGCGCGCTGCAAAATCGCGGAAACGCAGTAAGACGGGCCGATGGAGAGCTGTCCGAGTGGCTGAAGGAGCCTGACTCGAAATCAGGTGTACTGCAAGGTACCGGGGGTTCGAATCCCTCGCTCTCCGCCAAAGTCCCCGTTTGATTTTAGACAGTTTGTTGCGTAGAAACCGTTTCGGCGTGCTTGTTGGCGCTCAAAACGCATAAAGGCAATGATCACGGAGAGATGTCCGAGTGGTTTATGGTACTCGCCTGGAAAGCGGGTGTACTCCAAAAGGGTACCACGGGTTCGAATCCCGTTCTCTCCGCCAACTGCTCGGCAAGATAACCTATGAAAGTATTGATAATTCGTGGGCAAGGCCGGCGGCAACGGCAGCGTTGTAAACCCCGCCAGGACCGAGAGGTAGCAACGGTAGCGATGACGCCGTGTGCCGCCGGCCATGTCCGTGAATTGTAAAAGAAGCCTCAGCGATCGCGTGATCGGCTGGGGCTTTTTGCTAGAACGCCTAGATGTTAGAGCTTTTTAGGAGCAACCCGTGGCCTACGTTGTCCTTGCGCGTAAATACCGTCCCGGCACGCTGGCCGAACTGGTCGGCCAAGAGCACATCGCCCGCGCGTTGACCAACGCCATTGAGATGAAGCGCGTGCCCCACGCGCTGTTGTTTTGCGGCGCGCGCGGCACTGGCAAAACCTCGACCGCGCGTATCGTCGCGAAAATGCTCAATTGTGTCCACGGACCGACCGCTACGCCGTGCGGCCAATGTTCACCGTGCAAGGAAATCGCCACCAGCAATTGCATCGATGTGTTGGAAGTCGACGCCGCATCCAACCGCGGCATTGATGAAATTCGCGAGTTGCGTTCAGGGGTTGGCTATGCCCCGGCCCGCGATCGCAGCAAAATCTACATCATCGATGAAGCGCACATGCTGACGGATCAGGCGGCCAATGCGTTTTTGAAAACGCTGGAAGAACCGCCTTCGCACGTCACATTTATTTTGGCGACCACCGATCCACAGCGTTTGCCGATCACGATTCGCAGCCGCTGCCAGCGCTACGATTTTCGCCGCGTCAAGGCAGCCGATGTGGTGCAAAAACTCGGTGAACTGTGCAAATCTGAAGGGGTTGAGACAGATCTGGAAGCCCTGTATCTCATCGCGCGTGAAGGCGACGGATCCATGCGCGATTCGCTTTCCGTGCTCGATCAAGTGATCGCATTTGGCGGCGCCAAACTCAACGCCTCAGATGTCGCGGACCTTTTGGGCGTCGCAGATCGCAACCGCACGCATAAACTCATGGTTTCACTGCTGAAACGTGAAGTGACCGCCGGATTGTCGGCGCTGGCCGCAGCAAACGATCACGGCATGGACCTAAAAACTTTCGCGCGTACGCTGGCGATGGAAGCGCGCGATGTGCTGGTGACGCGGCTTGCGGGCACCACCGCCAAAGACTTGGTCGATCGCGCGGAAAATGAAATCCAAGCCATGGTCGCCATGGCCGACGGCGTACCGACCCAAGAACTCGAACGCATTTCGCATGTGCTGCTGGAACTGGCTGAAACTGTTGGACGCGCTCGGCATCCGCGGCTGGTGCTTGAACTGGGCGTGGTGCGCCTGTGTCGCGCGGCGCCGTTGGTCGATGTCGCGGAACTGGCGGTGCGGGTTGAGGGTTTGTTGGCTGCGGCCCCGCGCTTGCTCGCTGGCGGGCGCTCAGGCGGCCAAGGCAGCGCGGCGCCCGCCGGAAATGCGGGTTATTCCGGAGGGATGGGCGGTTCGCCACCGCCCGCCGGACGGCCGTTTGGCGCTGCGGCACCAACAGCAAGCGCAGCCTCACCTTTTGCGACGCACAAAGCCCCAGTATCCGTTGATAAAATGGCGGCGCTGCCGCCGCGAATCCAGCCACAAATACCCGCGGTTGCGCCCGTCACCAAGGCCCAAGTCGCGTTGACCGACGCGGATATTGAAAAGTGGCAGGCCGCCGTGCGCCACCAAGTGCAAAAACCGGTGGTGGCGTCGCTGCTGGATTCCGCTGTTGTTTCAAGCAGTGAGCCGGGAAAAGTGACGCTGGCTTTTGGCAACGATTTCTGGACCGACGCGGCGCGGCAAAGTGAAGCGCTGACCGCGCTGACCCAAGCTGCGGCGATCGCCTTTGGCGGCGTGTGGCAAGTCACGATTGGGCCACCGGATTTGCGTGCGCGCAGCGACAGTTTGGGCGCCAAACGCGTCGCTGGCAAGCAACAAGAACGCCAATCGCTGGAACAGTTGCTGAGGCAGGACCGCGCGGTCAAAATGGTAATTGACGTCTTAGATGGTGAAATTACAAATGTTTCACCCATCGACCCGACGCTGCCACCGCGGCTGCTGCATTAAACGATCGTGGCGCAACTTCCCCACGCGATTGAAAGGCTGGCGGCGCTGCTCGGGCGTTTGCCCGGCGTGGGCGAGCGCACGGCGCAGCGTTTGGCCCTTCATGTCCTCAAATTGGAGCCGGCTTATGCCAGCGGTCTGGCGGAGTCGCTCGCGGAACTGCATGAAAATGTGCAATTTTGTCGGCAGTGCCACCATTTGAGCACCCAAGCACTTTGCGGCATTTGCACAAATCCCCACCGCGACCCAGGGCTTTTGTGCGTGGTGGAGGATGTGCCGGACTTGTTGGCGCTGGAGCGTTCAGGCGAATTCAACGGTCTTTACCATGTGTTGCACGGGGTACTGTCGCCGCTCAAAGGCGTGGGGCCCCGCGATTTGACCCTCGAAGGTCTGCAAACGCGCTTGGATGCGCAACCGCCGCACGAGGTGATTTTGGCCACTTCGATTTCCGTCGAAGGCGAAGCGACGGCGTCTTACGTTCAGAATTTGTTGCGCAATAGGCCGCTTCGCCTGAGCCGAATCGCGTCCGGCGTGCCGCACGGCAGCGATTTGGAATACCTCGACCAAGGCACGCTTGGGCGGGCGCTGCGGGCGCGACATATTCTGCGCGACTAGCTATCCGAACATCGCCTTCACATCTTCACACATAGCCGCTGTCGAATTGTGTTGAAGCTGTGGCGGCGATGCGTATACTGTGAGGCGGCGGTGAGCCTCGTTTGATGTTGAAACGAGACGATTTGCCGCATATTTCCCTGCGAACTTAGCTAGTTCGCTCCACAATCTGGAGAGAACCGATGATGTTTAAGATTGGTGACCGCGCCGTTTATCCCGGCCAAGGTGTGACTGAGATTACTGGCATCGAATCCAAGCAGATTCAGGGAAATACTGAAGTGCTGTACATGCTGCGGGTTCTCAATACCAACCGCAAGATCATGATTCCCGTATCGAAAGTCAATTCAGTCGGCTTGCGCAAAGTGATCGGCAACTTTGAAGTGGAACGGATTTACCACATGCTCAAAGAGCGCACGGCTCAGGGCAATAACCAAACGTGGAACCGGCGTTACCGCGGTTACGTGGAAAAAATCAACACCGGCAGCATCTTTGACATCGCCGAAGTCATGCGCGACCTGAGCTTGCTCAAGTACACCAAACCGCTGAGCTTTGGCGAGCGCAAAATGCTCGATCAGGCGCGAGGCCTGTTGATCAAAGAGCTTTCCGTGGCGCGCGCTACTGGCGAGGAAGACATTGCGTCGGAGCTCGATTCGATTTTTTCTGGAACGATCGCCAGCGCCTAAATTACGGAGTCGTCTGCATGCGCGCTTGGCCAGTGGGAACGACCGTTTACGTCGTCGGCAATTGCAACAACCACAATTACACGGTGGGAAAACCCTATATCATCGCTGAAGTCGATGACGACGGGACTTTTCGCGCCCGCGATTTGGATTCCGGCAACGTCGGCAATTGGCTGCGCTGGCAAGATGTCGACGACACGCCGCCCATCGGCTGGCAATTCTGCAAAGGCGTGCTTCCGCCTGAAATCGTGACATTTCTTGAAGCTTTTGACGGCATCGATCAGATTACGTTGCGCGACAACATGAAAGGTCGCTTGCTGCGTCGCTTGCCCAATTTGCATGAAGCAATTGTTGAAGAAGCCAATCTTGCCGCGGCCGAACGCGTTGAACAGATTGAATTTGCGGAAAAAATGCCGCAACACCGGCCTGAACCGACCGAGGACGCTGTGCTGCGTTTTTTTGCTAGCTTGGCGACTATGGGCGATGAAGATAAGGCCTCGTAGTCTTTAGTTATCCAAAGCACACTTAGTTATCCAAAGCAAACAACGCAATCCCTGTCGCCACGCCGACATTGAGCGATTGCACGGCACTGCCTTGACCGCTGCCGATGCGCACGACTTGTGAACAAGCGCGCAAGACTGCAGGCCGCGCGCCCAATTCCTCGGCACCGGCCACCAGCAGCACGCTGCGCGTTTGCGCGTGGCCGCGTACCGCGTCCAAAGCTTGTTTGGCTTGCACAGCAAGGCCCACAGCATGGCCGCCCGCGGCGACAAATGTTGCGATATCGGCGGCCAGATCCGCGCTACGCCAGAGTTGTAGGGCTTCCATGCCGCCCTCGGCGGTGCGATACGCCGCGGTGCTGCGAATAGCCGCCGCGCCTTCATCGCTGAGCAGCAGGCCTTTGGCGCCAAAAAAAGCCGCCGTGCGTGCGATCGCGCCCAAATTGTGCGGATTGCCCACGCCGTCCAAAGCGATCACGGTGCCGGGCTGCGTTGCCAGGGCTGAGATTATTTTCATATCCAGCATCGGTGTTTGCGCCAGCCGCAGCACCACGACTAGACCCTGATGGGTGCGGCTGCCGGCGATGCGCGACAGTTCTTCGTCCTCAACTTGGCGGTAAATGGCTTTTTGTTGGGCCAGCGTGCTCAAAAAGGGCTTGAGATCCGGCACAAGTTCGCGGTGATAGAACAGGCGCAGCACATCGGGCAGCCGCGCGCGCAAAGCGGCCAGACTGGCGTGATGGCCGCAGACAATTTGCTCGGAGTGCCGAGGATGCTTAGACTTTTGCTGTTCAGCCACCGATAGCCACCTGTTTTGCGTTCGCTGTTGTCGCCGCGCCATCGGCGATCAAACGATCGGCAGTCACCATGGCCAGCGCCATGATCGTGTGCTGCGGATTGACGCCCAAAGTTGTTGGAATCGCTGACGCACAGACCACATGCAGGCGCCGCACGCCGCGCACATGCAAATCGGGCGCGACAACGGACTCATTGGGATCATTGCCTAAAATCGCACCGCCGAACAAATGCGACAGCACCCAAGTATAGGACTTGTTCTTCAGCGGAGCATTATCCAGCAAATGCAGGTCATTGGGCCCGATCTCCGGCGGCAGACCGTAGATGCCCGGCCAAATCTTTTTCGCACCGGCCGCAAAATGCAGCTGCGCCACAATTTTGCAGCCCTGACGCAAACGCTCCAGATCTTTGGGCGTAGGCGCATAGCGCAGCGCGGTGCCACCAAAAACGCTGCGGCGCAGCTGGCCGACCGCGTCGGCGCGAACCGCGCTGACCCACATGGCGCAGTTGCGGTATTCGCTCAACTTTTGCATCAATTCGCTGCCCGCGCCGCCGACACGTGCTGCAAACAATTCCAGCGGCAAACTGAGCGATTCCAGTTTGATCCCAATATTTTCCCGGTAATGCATCGATGCGGCTGCTTGGCTGGGGCCGATGTGCATGTCGACTGGCTTGTCGTACACGCCGACGATGCCGGCACCAGGGTGGCCGCGCCAACCGTTGCCCAAGTAAGGCAATTTTACGCCAGAGCGCCAAAGCAGCGGCGCCGTGCCAGTCGCCGAAGCTGCCAGTAGCACACCGCGGTTGGCGCGAATGACAAATGAACTTCCCCATTTGTGCGTATGCGGATGCTGAAAGCGCCCTTGCAGACCGATCGCTTGGCCTTTTTCAATCAGCACCTGATCCACCGGCGCACACGATAGCACGCTGCCCTGCTTTTCCTCAATGAGTTCACGGAGCCACAGAAAATTCGCCGTTTGCTTGGATTTGTTGCGACAGCCCTGCAAGCACTGCATCGCACCCTTGCAATGCGCGACGTTGCGGGTGATCGCGTGGCCATCGACGCCCATTTTGTGCATCGCGTCGAGCATCATCGCCGACGACGGTCCCAAGATAGCATCAGGCGTTACTTGGACTTGCAACTCAGTCTCAATGCGATCCTGCGCCAGACCGATGGATTGTTCCGTAAAAACATCGCCCAGACCCAACCGCATTTTCCAATCCTGCAGCACATCGCCCGGCGTGCGCACCACAATTGCACTGTTGATCACCGAGGTACCGCCGACCGTGCGCGCTTGCACCACAGGAATGATCGAATCACCGGTCGCAATCAACTGCCCCCAGTCATAGAACATTTCTTTCATCGTGCCGTACATACTGTGCGGATAGTCCTGCGGGTTGCGCCAGGCACCTGCTTCAACCACAACGACTTTGAAACCCGCGCGCGCCAGTTGGATCGCCGCGGCCGATCCGCCGCTGCCGCTGCCGGCAATCGCATAGTCGCAGTCGATTTCGAGCGCGGCGCCCTCGACATAACTGTAATGTCTGCCGGCATTTGGGTTGGTCAGGCTCATGCTTGCTCCAACGTCGCATCGCGGCCAACGCGAAAGGTGTCGGGATCGGGCTGGTAGGGCTGCATGGCCAATTTTGCCCGCACATCGACATCAGCGCCCCACTGCAAGCCGCCGATGGTTTTGATCATCAACATCACCCCGCGCAAAATGTAGATCGGATGGGTGGCCAATTTGTGCGCATGCCGATCGCGCAGCGCCCGCGGCAACAAAAACGCAGGCAATGGGACATAAATCGTGATCACAGGCGACAAAATAAACACGGCGGTCGAGGCCAGCAACGCGATGCGGATAAGCGGCGGACTGTCGGCGAAAAGTCTGCGCAAAAAGACCAGCGTCGCGGGCCGTTGGAGACCCGGCAGATCGCCGAACTGCGGAAAAGTCGTTTCCAAAGTCCAAGCCACGGGTGTGAGCAGCATCAGGGTCTCCGCAGACAGTGGCGCAAGTTTGCGCGATGGCGTAAAAAGGGCGCGCACGCGCACCCGCATGCTCAGGAAGGACACCAGCTTATGTCAACCGATCTGACGCAAACGCAGCAAATGGCCCGCGATAAAATGGCCGCGATTCGCTCCGCGCAAGGGCCGTGGGCGGCGCTGACCGTGCAGGAGCGTGGGCAGAAAATGCAGGCGGCTTGCCAAAATATCCTATCGCGGGCTGAGGAATTGGCGGTCTTGATCGCGCAGGAAACCAAAAAGCCGCTGGCAGAAGCCTATTCGGCTGAAGTTTTGGGAATCGGCGACCTGTTCAAATATTGGCTGAAAAAAGCCCCGATTTTGCTGCAACCGCGCAAAGGTGAGATTCCGTCGCTGGAGTTGCCAGGCAAGAAAGCGTGGATCGAAAGGTTGCCGCGCGGTGTGATCGGCGTGATCTCGCCGTGGAATTTTCCGGTGTCCCTGCCGATGCGTTCGCTGATTCCGGCACTGCTGGCGGGCAACGGCGTTTTGCTTAAACCATCTGAAATTACACCACTTACCGGTGAATGGCTGGTCGCGCGCCTGCGTGAGAGCTTGGGCGATATCGTCGATGTCATGCCCGGCGCCGGCGAGGCGGGTGCAGCGCTGGTGGAAGCCCTGCCGGATATGGTGGTTTTTACAGGTTCAACCCGCACCGGTCGCAGAGTCGCCGTCGCTTGTGCCGAACGCGGCATTCCCTGCGAAGTCGAACTCGGCGGCAAAGATTGCGCAATCGTGTTAGATGACGCGGACATCGAACGCAGCGCGGCCGGCATTGCGTGGGGCATCGTCTCCAACGCTGGGCAAAATTGTTCTGGCATTGAACGCGTCGCCGTGTCGAGCCTAATTGCGGCCAAATTCAGCGCCGCATTGGTCAAAGCCCTTGAAGTCACTGCGCCATCGGTGCCAGATTTGGTCACACCGATGCAGCGGCAAATTGTCATCGGTCACATCAGCGACGCGCAGGACCGCGGTTGCACGGTACTCACCGGTGGCTTGCCGACGGCCGACGATCAGGCGATCCCGCCAACTTTGCTAACCAATGTGCCGCGCGAAGCCCCAGCTTGGGCCGATGAAAGCTTTGGCCCCATCGCGGTTTTGGAAATCCAAAACGACGACGCCAGTTTGGTCGCCGCCGCCAACGCCACGCGCTACGGTTTGGGCGCATCGGTTTGGACAAGCGATCTCGAGCGCGGCCAACGCGTCGCCAGCCAAGTGCGCAGCGGCATGGTTTGGATCAACAACCACAGTTTTTCCGCGGCTGTACCCGACCTGCCGTGGGTGGGCATTGGCGATTCGGGCACAGGCGTCACCAATTCGCCCGACGCGCTATTGCACATGACGCGGCCGCATTTGATCTTGGTCGATTCGACCAAAGCGATCGAACCGTGGTGGTATCCCTATGGGCCAAAGATGCTGGATCTCATGCGGATTTTGGTGTCGCGCCAGCGGACGGGCGGTATCGGTGCGACTTTGAAAACGCTCGGCGCGCTAAAGAAACGCAACGCGGAACTCAACGGGAAGTAGACCAGAAATGCCAAAATTTCCATGCAGTGTCTGCCAGAATGAATTTGACGTGCCAGATGCCACGTTGCTCAAGTATCCGGGTTGGGTTCCGCGATTTTGCATGCAACATCGCGCTAATAAAGGGCAAAGTCAGTCGCGTTCAACAATGCCGCCAGCGCCGCGCGATCCAAACGTGCCAGTGGAAATCCGCCGCGTTCCGGCGGCCCATGCGGCGGGCAGCAAGACGTGGCGCGGCGGCGCGGTCGGCGGCGATGCTGCGGATTTGACGCCAGAACAAGTTTTGCAGATGTACCACGCCGGACCCCAGACCGGCATTTTTACCGATGGCGGTTCGCGGCCCAATCCGGGCGTTGGCGGTTGGGGCTTTGTGCATGTGGAGGACGGCAAAATTATTGCCCAAGGCCACGGTGGCGAAAAGATGACGACCAACAACCGCATGGAAATGACCGCGATTATTCGGGCTTTGCAGACCTTGGCGGTGGACCAGACCGCCGTTTTGTTCTCCGACAGCGACTTATGCGTCAAGACGCTGACGGTGTGGGCCAAGGGCTGGAAATCGCGGGGCTGGAAGAAAAAAGACGGCGAGATCAAGAACTTGGATTTGGTGCAGGAAGCGTATGCCTTGTTTACCGAACGGACCAAGGTCAAGTTGCAGTGGATCAAAGCCCACGATGGCAGCCGCTGGAATGAGTATGTCGATGCGTTGGCGACGATGGGGTTGAAAGGGCTTTGAATGGTTGCGCTGACCTTTGCCGCGACTGCGATCTGACCGATGCCGGCGAAGGCGTCCGGCGCAAACTGGCGTTGCTGGCTGAATTGCACCAGCATTTTGGGTGAACAGCGCATCGAAGTGGTCGTGCAGCGCAAGCGCGGGCCTTGGCTGCCGATTCACCAGGCGGCGCTGAACACGGGCGCGGTGCTTTGATGGCACTTGACGCTAGGCGCCAACGCGCCAAACTTGTGGTGTGCGAAATTGCCGCGACAAGTAGGCGCCCGATGCAACCAAATTCTGAAACTGCCGATAATACGCCTGAAACCAAGGCGCTCCTCCTCGAAGCCCTCGGCCACGGTCACGTTGAAATTCTAATCGATTCAGTCGCAGCTGGTGCTTGCGGGCTGCCCGCGATGCCCCAGCCGCACCTGTTCCAATACAGTCTTGCGGGCCCGGATGACGCCGATGATGTTGAAAATGCTAGTGATTATTTACCGCTGCCCTGTATGTGGCACGATCGTCAGGTGCATACGGCGCAGGTGCCCTTTGGTGCGATTGTGGCGATCTTTTGGCGAGACCAGCGGTTGCGTCAGCAGCACGCGTTGTGGCGAGCGCTGCCGGCGTGGTTGGAGGTTGAAAGCGAACTGGCACAGCGCTGGCTGATGTCGGCGCTCGGTTGGGGACAGCCAGCCACTGACGTCAATCAATTCGCGCTGCGCGTAGATCAAAAGCTGGTGCTGGACGATGCGGATCGGACCCAGTTTCAGCCAAACGCGCGCCGCGCTTTTCGCGAATTGCTGGAACGTGCGCCTCAGGTCGTGCACCTCTGGGTTGACTTGGATGTCAGCGGTATCCGCATGCCGCCGGGTGCCGTCGAGTCGCGACGCGCCAGTCTGGCCGGCCCGGTGCGCATGGTGCCGATGCTGTTGCGCAAAAGTGAAAACCTGCTGCGGTTGCGCGCGGAACAGGACGGTGTCGCCTGGACGCACCAAGATCCGCAGGTGCGTTTTGATTGTTTTGTGCCGTGGCTGGCGGTGCCCGTCATTCAAAGTCCGCTGGATGGTTACGGTTGGTGGTGGCCATCGCGGCTGCCAGTGGCAATGCAGCAAGAGATCGCGACTAGAAATCCACAGTTGTGGCCCGCTTTTGCTTGCTGCGAGGGCATACCAAACTACGTGCTGCCCAAGCAGCCACCGCCGATTGCGGGCTTGCACGCGCCGATGCCGGACAAAGCGCGGGCGCTGCGCGCCACGTTTGCCCGCGGGCCAGGCTTTTGCGTCGTCGACGCGCGCGTGCCCGGTTGCGAAATGCCGGAATCCCTGCGCTGCCTCGGGTTCATTGCGATTCCGTTCGGCTTTGCCGAACTGCCGCCAGCGCAACTCGATACCGCCGGCAGCACACTTTCCGCTCAGTTGGTCGGACCCGAAGGCGCGCTTGTGCAATTGCGCGTGCCGTGGCGCGCCGTGCTTTTGGTCGGAATCGACGGCGGCAGCCAGCGCTACATGTACAGTTGGCAGGAGGATTTTCCAGACGACATGCTGCACGCTGTCATCGAACTGCAGAAAATGGCCAAGCAGCCTGTGGCGCAGATGAGATGGCAGCAGTTAACGACGACCAGCAGCACAGGTGCGGGCAAGTTTGAGAAATCGCAGGGACATCCAGGCGTCAAAATCGGGAGGAATGATTTGGGCGAGTGGATGATTTCGATCGAACAACCCATGGGGCCGGCGGATTTTTCTGGCAAGCGCCCGAAGTTGCAAGCGCAGTTTCATATTCCGGCGCCTGTTGGGCGGCATTGAAAACAACATCGTCGGTCGACCCTCGACCCAGGGTTGAAACCCCGGGCTCGCATTCAAGAAACCCGCCTCCGCGGGTTGAAACAGGTTGATCTTGCAAAGCGGTCAGTGTGTATACCACGGTCCGGCAGGCGCTTGAAAGCCCGTCTCCTCAGCCTGTCGGTGGGGCGACCTAGATGTAACCATTCAAAATAAGAGGAAAAATGGCTCGCCGCGCTCGGAACGGCGGCTGTTGCCGGTGCCGTGGGGCGATGAAATGCAAAAAACTATCGGAAGCGCGTCGGTGTGGCGATCGGTGACACCGTTCGTTCCGCCGCGCCACTTGAAGCGAGCTGGCGCGGATTCCTTCATCGGCCAGGTTGCCGCGGAACTGTCGCGCCGCGGCTTACCGGTGCCAGTTCGCATCACCCAAAGTTCGCAATCGGAAATATTCGACGCCCGCTTTCGCCACTTTGTCCGCGAGCGCAACCGCGGCGGGCGCGCCGCGCCCCAAGCAGCGTGGTCGGCATTTGAAATCGAATTCGCCGAACCGGTCAATGGCCCAATCTGTCTGGGTTACGGCTCGCATTACGGTCTAGGCCGGTTTGAAACGTCGCCAATACTTTGAGAGCCCGCCGCGGCGTTCCAAGGCCATAGACAAAGGTCCGAAATCTCCCCGTTGCGTCGGATGGTGGAGTGACCGGCACCCTAGAATTGACCTTCACCACCGCAATCAAAGGCCCATTTCTCTGGGCAGGAACCGCCATTTCGGGGGTGGCTTGTTCACCGCCAAAAAACCACTGCCCTAACTCCCGCGCACCGTGTCATACTGCCCGTCGTCCGCGCGCATGCGGCCCGCACGAGGAACGCCAATGGGCCCGATCTACACCGACATCACCCTATCCAACCCACTCAGACCGCAGGACAAAGCCATGACCGTCAACGCGCTTGTCGACACGGGCGCGCTGCATCTCTGCATCCCGCAACATGTTGCCAATCAACTCGGCGTGGAAGTGCTCGAAATGCGTGAAGTCACCCTTGCCGACGGTGAACGCCAACGCGTGCCGTACGTTGGGCCGATCAAGCTGACGTTTGACAACCGCAATTGCTTTGGCGGTGCCATGGTGCTGGGCGATCTGCCGCTGTTGGGGGCAATTCCCATGGAAGATTTCGATATCGTTGTGCATCCGGCTAAGTTGACGGTTGTAGTGAATCCGGAAAATCCGAACATTCCGGGCTCCGTGGCGCGTTAGTTGACGGTTGGGCAGGGCGGCATTGGCAAGCGAGCGCAGTTGACGACGATGCCCGACGGCGGCGACGACGCGTTGTTTGCCGTCGAACGCGACCTGCCGCAAGAATTCGAACTGTGAAGGAGCCGCTTCGCGTCTCCACTCATACCAATTCCACAAAATTACGATTATGCCAACGGTCCTCTCAACGTCATCCCCGCGGAGGCGGGGACCCAGGCTGCTACCAGCATCTGTATTAAAATCAATGCCTTCTTTAGCCTGGGCTCCCGCCTGCGCGGGAGTGACGGATTGGGGTCGGCCCCAATCATCGATCCGAAACAAGTGGAATTGGTATGAGACGTTGCGAAAAAGGCTTTTTCACCACTTCTCAGCCAGGGCGGGTGGTTCTACAGGGTGTTGGCATGCGGTGGCCCCATCGCAATCGCCACAACGCTACCTCACCAAACCGCCACCAGCCCCGCAACCGCGCGCAAACGTTCATCGCTGGTCACCAATCGCGCGCGATGCGTCATCGCCGCTGCAGCGATCAGTCGATCGGCGGGATCCTTGTGCATCGCCAAACCGGCCGCCAGTGTCGCGATCGCAGGTGTGACGGCAAGTACAACGATATTGCGCGCTTGTACCGCCGTCTCCAGAAACTCCGCGGTATTGCCGTGCAGTTCGATGCGACCAGCCTGAGCAAGCCACGCGACTTCGGTCAAAGTCACATCCAAGACGCACAATTGATTGGCCAAAAACGCTTGGATGATTGCGGCACTGGCCTGCGCCGTCAGTCTGGAAGGGGCCAACGCATCGAACAAAAACGCGTTGGTATCGAGCAGGATCACTGCGCCATCTCCCAAACATCCTCAGCGATTGCCGGCGTGACGACATCGTGCAGCACCGCGCGGTCGCGCCATTGCGCCAACTTTTCTGCCGCTTGGGCCTGATCGGGCTGCACCGGCGTTAGGCGCAGACTCGGGCGACCGCGGCGCACAATGATCACCTCTTCACCGCGTTCGGCCTTGTCGAGCCAATTGAGTAAATGCTCACGAAATTGTGTGGTTGCTACTTGCGACATACGATTTACCCTTGCGGCCATGGACACCGTACAAGTTATTGTACAGAAATGCACGCCAACGGTCAAACGCATTTTGGGGCACTGCGATCTAGCGGCAAAGAGGTGGCCCGTAGTTTGTATTTGACCGCGCATGAAATCGGCGTGACGACCCGCATCGATCTAGTTGAAGCAGAAGAGGAAACGCCGTGGGTTCGCCCCATCGACTACAAGCGCGGCAAAGCACCGGATTTGGTTGAAGGTGCCTGGCCAGCAGATCGCGTCCAAGTCTGCGCTCAGGCTTTGGTTTTGCGCGAGCACGGTTATCAGGTGCGCCAAGCTGGCCTTTGGTACGCAGGCAGCAACAAGCGGGTCTACGTCGCCATCGACGACGCCCTGATTGCCCAAACCCTGACTGCTGCTGCGCAATTGCGCGCTGCGGTCGCCGATGCAATGCTGCCCCCGCCTTTGGTCGCCAGCAGCAAATGCGACGGCTGTTCCCTTGCGCCGATCTGCTTGCCACATGAACTGAGCTTATTGCACAACCCGGTCGCGCTAAGTCTGGATTTGGACGATCGATTGCCGCGCCGTTTGATCCCCGCTCGCGACGACGCGATGCCCGTGCACATCGCGACGCCGGGCGCGAAAGTCGGACTTTCTGGGGATGAATTGGTCGTTTCAGGGCGTGAAAGCGCTCGGATTCCGCTGTCTCAGGTGTTGCATGTCGCCATGCACGGCGGCAGCCACATCAGCGGTCCGGCGCTGACGCGGTTGCTGTCTAAGGATATCCCTGTGGCTTTCCTCAGTCAGGGCGGGTGGTTCTACGGTGTGGCTACGGGGTTGCCGCATGGCAATGTCGCGCTGCGCCAGGCGCAGCACGCCGCCGCGATCGACGTGCCGGTGGCGCTGACGCTGGCCAAGAGACTTGTCGTCACAAAAATCCGCAACCAACGCCATGTCTTGCGGCGCAACGCCGCGCGCGACGAAGGGTCCGATCAAACGCCAGCTGTGGCGTCGGCACTGCGGCAAATGAGTGAAGCAGCCGATGCGGCCGCCAATGCCGCCGACTTGGCCGTGTTGATCGGCTGTGAGGGATCGGCGGCACGCGCCTATTTCAGCGTATTTTCAGCGATGCTCGGCGACAACGCCAAATTTGCCGGCTTCGATTTCAACGGCCGCAACCGTCGACCGCCCGCGGACCCGACAAATGCGGTACTTTCGTTTCTGTACGCCATGTTGGCGCGCGAGTGGACCCATGTGCTCTGGCGCATCGGTCTGGAGCCGCTGCTGGGATTCCTCCACCAAACTCGCCACGGTCGCCCAGCCCTTGCCTCGGATATGATGGAAGAATTTCGTCCAATTATCGCCGACTCGGTGGCGATTACGCTGCTGAACTAGGGCGAACTCGGGCCGGGCCACTTTGTCCAGCGTGGTCCAAGCTGCAATTTGAACGAGCACGGGCGCAAGAAAGTGATCACCGGCTACGAGCGCCGCGTCGACAGCCTTGTTACCCATCCAGTTTTTGGCTACCGCAGCAGCTATCGCCGGGTATTTGAAGTGCAGGCCAGGTTGTTGGCGAGACATTTGCTAGGTGAGATCAAAGAGTTGCCAGCATTCGAAGTGCGATAATACGCCACCGACGAGGTCATTTTCATGCGCCAAGCGTATTTGGTTTGCTACGATATCAGCGACGACAAACGCCTGCGCAAAATTGCCCGCATGATGCGCGGTTACGGGGATCGCGTGCAATATTCGGTCTTTCGCGTCATTGCCGGCGATCGCGAGCGCGTGGAAATGCAGGCGCCGATTGAGAAAACCATGTCGGCAACCGAAGATCATGTGCTCATCGTCGATCTAGGTCCCGCCGAAGGGCGCGGCGCCAATCGCCAGTCACCAGATGCGTCGCCTTTGCCAGAATCGCCGCGCGCAAAATCGGCTGATCCTTGGCGCGCAACGCCGCAAAATCTGCCAGTATGCTTCAGGATCTAAGCCCCAACTCAGCACTTCTGCCTTGATGGTTTGCAAATCGTCAAAATCGATGGCGTTGGCCAACAGCAATTCCACTTTGCGTTCAAGGGCATAGATCTCGATCGGCAGCGTGACGGCGGGGCGCAAGAGGATGCCGCCGTTGTGCAACTCAGCCAAAAGCAAATCGCCTTCTTGCAAATCTAGGATTTTGCGCATTTTTTGCGGAATCACCAGCATGCCGCGCTTGCCGATGCGCGCAGTTTCACCGCTCTCAAATGGGGCCTGGTGTTAGCAATTTCTGCCGATCGACCAGCGGCCTGCTCGGATTCAATTGTTTAGCTTCTATAATATCAATAACTTACGGAACGGACACGCAGAAATTGCTAAGACCTGACCCCGCTCAGCAGCTGTGAAATGGATATTTCACAGCCTCTGAGCTCCGATAGTCTGAATTTCAGATTAGCAGAACCGCTGCGGTGCAGCAAGCGCAAAACGCGAAGCGCGCCGGACAACTCGCTGAAACAGCCGCGGAATTGCGCGCGCATGACAATGCCAGCCAGTCTGGCCGCAGTCGTTGCAGCCATTCCGGCCCTGTTTGCTGTCGTCGACGCGCTGGCGACCATCGGGTTCAAAGGTCAATAGAAATCACGGGACCTGCGCCACACCGCCCGCATCATGACCGAAATCCGCATACAGATAACGCGAACAATGCGGGCAACACACGATGCTCGACCCGCGGATAATGTTTTCAACAAAACGCGGTTGCAATGTCATATTGCAGCCTTGGCAGCAACCGGTGTCGGAAGTGACGCCAACCACGGCGATGCCGCCGCGGGCGCCGGCAATCTTGTTGTAGCGGCTAACGATCGCGCGATCAATTTGCCCCGACACGATCGCCCGGCGCGCGTCGACTTCGGCGATCTTGCCGTCCATGATGCCCAACCGAGTCTGGTTTTCTCGTTCAGCTTCAATGGCTTGGCTGCGGAGGTCCTTGACCTTTTCTTCTTCACGTGTGATCGCCGCGCGAAATTCGTCGACCGCGCCCAACAAATTGGTCACTTCGTCTTCACTGCGAGCGATGTTTTTACGAACGTTTTCAAGCTCTTTGTTGACGGCAATGTATTCTTTGGATTTGGTAACACCCGTCAACTTGCTTTTGGCTTTGTTGAGCTTTTCGCGCTCCGTTTCCAACTCACTGCTTTTCTTGCGGTTCCACGATTCGGCTTCCGCGAGTTTGCCGCGTTTGTCGTCGAGTTCGCGGTCCAAATGGCCCAAAACTTTGCGCAACCGTTCAAGGTTGCTGACCATGGCATCGCGGTTGGTCCGAATGTCGCGGCTTTCATCGTCGAGCGCTTGAATTTTGCGCAAAATATCCATAATCTGGGTCGGTTGCGTCACAGACATGCTGCAATTCCCTTGCTGTTACAAGCGGGGCGTACCCGCAAACAGCTGCTGTTGCTGGCTCAATGCCAGTTCATTCTGGTGGGCCCACCAGGATTTGAACCTGGGACCAGCCGGTTATGAGCCGGCAGCTCTAACCGCTGAGCTATAGGCCCGTTTACGCTTTAGGCAACGCTTACGCGGCCGTCAAGCGCGGCAGTAGTAGACCGCTATGCAGCGATCGCGTCAACCATCGGAAAACGGCTTCAAGATCTTCGCGCGGGTGGTTTGGCGCAATTTGCGCAATGCTTTTGCCTCTATCTGGCGGATGCGTTCGCGGGTGACGCCGAATTGTTGGCCGACTTCTTCCAGCGTGTGATCGCTGCGTTCGCCGATGCCAAAACGCATACGGATGACCTTCTCCTCGCGCGGCGCCAGGCAAGCCAGTGATTTGCGGACCTTTTCTTCCAACGCTGCCATCGTCACTGCATCGACCGGCGACACCGCGCGTTTGTCTTCGATAAAATCGCCTAAGTGGCTGTCTTCTTCTTCGCCGATCGGCGTCTCTAACGATATCGGCTCCTTGGCTATCTTCAAAACTTTGCGCACTTTGTCCAGCGGCATTTCCATTTTGGCCGCCACTTCTTCGGGCATCGGCTCGCGCGCCAATTCTTGCTGCAAATACCGAGATGTACGCACCAACTTGTTGATCGTCTCGATCATGTGCACCGGAATGCGGATCGTGCGCGCTTGATCGGCGATCGCCCGCGTGATCGCCTGCCGAATCCACCACGTCGCGTAGGTCGAAAATTTGTAACCGCGGCGGTATTCAAATTTGTCCACCGCTTTCATCAGGCCGATATTGCCTTCCTGAATTAAATCAAGAAATTGCAACCCGCGGTTGGTGTACTTTTTGGCAATGGACACCACCAAGCGCAAGTTGGCCTCGACCAACTCGGACTTGGCCTTGTTGGCCATGCGTTCGCCGCGCACGATCGATTCGTAAATCTTCTTGAGCGAATCCTGATTGTGTCCGGTCTGTTTGGCATAGTTGTCGATAACGCGCTGCGCTTCTTTCATGGCCTTGAAGCCGTCGCTCAGCTCTTGGCGCGTGATGCCGTTTTTCTTTTCCAAGTTGCGCAGCGCCTGCGGCTGGGCATCCTTGAAATCACGCATCAGAACAGTCACATGCTTTTTATAGGCAAAAATGATGTCCGGCTTCTTCTTGCCCTGCGCCTTAAGCCTTTCAGCTGCGATATCCGCAAGTTTCATCTCCTCTTGCGCTTGATTGTGGTTGGCGTCCATCACCTCGCGGACAATGGTCTTGAATTGTTCGATCACCAGGTCGTACTGCTTGCGGTGCAGACCGCAGTCGAGCAATCGCTCTAAAAGCGCGCGTTTCTGAATAATATCATAAAGCCGCAGTGAGACAGGCAGATCCTCCAAAGCCTTGCGCACTTCATCAAAAACCACCGTCTCAGCGTATTGCGCTGAAAGGGACGCAAAATCATGGGTGTCTAGACCCGGCTTGGGCACGATCGGGCCATCGGGCCCCTGGATGATCGCCGGGCGGTTGGGCAACGGCTTGCCCTTTTGCCGCGACTTGGGCACCCAAGTAAACAAATCAATAATTTCATTTACTAGCTGACCGATGCGATCGTTGCGCGCCTTCAAATGCTTCTGATAATCATTGTGCGAAGGCTCGCCGATAACGACTTCGGCACGTTTGGCAAGCAATTCCTTGCACATAGGAGCCGCTTCCTCAAAAGCGATGGCCAAGGCTTTTTGGAAATTCTTGGTTTGGGCGCGGCTGAGTTTCTCCTGCAAATTGTCCAAAACTTTATACGGATCGGTATCATCGGACGCGATGCCGTGGGCGAGCTTGAGCAGCAGCTTGGTCGCCGCCTCGTCTTCAAGCACAGCGCGCAACAAATCGTCCAGCGAGCGCGTCGGTTTCTTGCGCGCCAAATCGGCGCGCGCGGCTTCCGCCGGATCTTCCGAACGCACGCGTTTGCGGTACAACTTGGTGATGCGCAGCAAGGTGGCCATCACCGGCAACGTCTCAGGTTCTGTGCCTTTTTTCGCCTTGTAAAGCGCGGCTTCGACCACATCGCCCACGACCATCTTGCCGACCTGGATCTTCTCCAGCATGTCGCTGACCACTTCGGCGATATAGGGCTCAGTCACCACTTTGCCCAATTCGTGCTTGATCGCATCGCGGCGCGGTTGTTCGGCTTTGGCGTTGTGCACGTCGTGGCTGATCTTGTGCTGCTCTTTGGCAAAACGCTCCAATTCATTCAAAGATTCAAGCAATTGCTGACAAATCGCGATTTCATCGGCGCCACCGACGCCGTCGTCCATCGACTTGACCAGTTCTTTGAGGGAAAACGGCGGGCGCTCGCCACCGCGGCGGTTTTCGACCCGCGCCAAAATCTCTTCTTTATCAATACCTTCACTGGCCATCTGCTGCTGCGTGTGGCGTTCTTGCTCCACCCAGTTGATGATCTGCTTGGCGTGGTCGCGCAGCGCCAAAATCGATTCAAAAGTCAGCTTGGTCGACAACAGTGAGTCCAGCACCTCGTGCTCGCCCATTTCAATGCGCTTGGCGATTTCGATTTCGCCCTGACGGGTCAGTAGCGCAACCGATCCCATCTTGCGCAGGTACATGCGCACGGGATCGTTGGTGCGCAGGTAGGTTTCTTCCACATAACCCAGTGTTTCATCTTTGTGGGCGTTGGCTTGCGGCGGCGGTGCCACAGGACGGATCGGCATTTGCGGCTGCTCGCGCGCGGCCTGCTTGTGATCGAGCACTTCAATAAAATTGGCACCGAGCAGTGACAAAATGTCATCCAAAATGCTGCGATCGACGTCACCGCCGCCGACCACGCGCTGGATGTCGTCCACCGACACAAATCCAGCCGCTTTGCCGCGGGCGATCAACGCGCGCAATTCCGATTCCTTGATGTGTTCGAGCATAAGTTGCACTTTCCTTGACAATGGCCACAACATGACCGCATAACTGTTGATAACTACTTAACTTGTCTGCCTGCCGTACACTGACTCTTTAACGGACCGTGCGCAGTTTGAGCGCCTGCTGAATCTGGCTGAGACGCATCATTTCGGCACCGAACCACGCCAACTGGTTTTGCGCCAAATTGGGCTGGCGCAATTTCTGTTTGAGATCTTGGATCTGTTCAGTCACCGCGGCCGCCTGAAGGCGCTGAATACATTGCTGTAAATAGGTACCCGCGTGATCGGCGGCCACAAGCGGTGGTTCCATCACCCAAACCAAAAGCGCGCGCCGAGCGCGGCCATCGGCGATGCCCTGCGCCCACTGCGCAACCGCCCGGCCATCCAATGCGACAGGCGCTTCGTGCGGCATTTGCTCATTGGTTGCGCGCAGTTGCTGCGCGTAAGTGCACAGGTCGCGCAGCGCTTGGCCCAAGCCCGCGTGTGAGACAAATTCGATAACGCCCGACGCTTCCACTTCCTGCAGCATGGCGGGATACCAAACCAAACAAGCGGCAAAATCCTGTTCAACTTTGGGAATTTCCGGCTCATTGGCCAGGGCAGAGGCCGGTGATTTTTGCGCCACAGCTGTGGTCGGAAGCGTCGGCAACACTTGAAGATACCTTTGCAATTCCAGCTGACCGTTGCCTTGGTGCACATTGCGATCCACCGCGTGCGCCTCTAGGTATTTCAGCGCCATGCCGCGGAGGATCGGATCGGCGATTGAACTCATCAGCGGTCCCGCTTTTTGCACAATACTTGTCTTGCTTTGCAGCGAATCGTCGTTGGCGGAAAGCAGGGCGTCGTCGGCGCGCAGCGCATCGATGTAGCCCATGACCAGTTCCGGTGCGCTTTTGAGCAAATTGGCAAAGGCCGCGGCGCCGTATTTTCGGATGTAACTATCGGGATCTTCGCCTTGGGGCATCGTGACATAGGCGCCTTGCAACCCAGCACCGATCGCGACCAACACCGCCTTCATCGCCGCTTTGCGCCCAGCGCTGTCGCCGTCAAAAACCAAGGCGACCCGATCGGTAAATCGCTTAATTTCAGCAAGTTGAGCCTCCGTGATGGCTGTACCACCCGCGCAAACAGCGTGTTCAAATCCCGCTTGCGCCAGCGTCATCACATCCAGATTGCCTTCCACCAAAATGGCCAACTTGTGCTGCCGAATGGCCTGACGCGCCTGCCACAGGCCAAACACGATCTGACCCTTTTTGTAAAAGTGGTAAAACCGACTGCCTTCGTTTTCACCTTGCAGCGTAATTTCACTGGAGTTGATGTACTTGGCCGATTTTTCACCGCCCGTCAGATCGCGGCCGCCAAAGCCGACCAAGTCGCCGGCGGAAGTGAAAATCGGATACATCAAGCGGTTGCGGAAACGATCGTACAGGCTTCCAGAATCGTTGAACTTTCCCAGACCCATCGCCGCCAAATCACCGTCGGCAAAACCGCGCCGTTGCAAATGCTGCATCAATTCAGCCCAGTCCGTGCCGCTGGCGCCTAGACCATATTTCTCTGCGATTTCAGGACCCAGCGCGCGCTTTTCCGCGTAAGCAAAAGCAAGACGGCCCTCAGGTCGGCTAAATCGCCCGCGAAAAAACGCCTGCGCCGCGCGGTTGAGTTCAAGCATCTTGCCGCGCTGCGACCGCTCTTGTGCCGCTCGCTGCATTTCTTCGGGCCGCACATCTTCGCGCTGCAAGCGAATGCCGTGCATATTCGCCAAGTGCTCCACCGCTTCGACAAACGACAAGCCGCGCGTTTCGCGCACAAATTTGATCACATCGCCGCCCGCGCCGCAGCCATGGCAATGGTACAGCTTTAGTGCCGGATTGACATGAAAAGACGGGCTTTTTTCGTGGTGAAACGGGCACAAACCCTTGTAGCTCGTGCCCGCCTTGCGCAACTCGATCACGTCGCGCACAACCGCGAGCATGTCCGTCTGCTCGACGACATCCTTAATCGCTTGAGGGGGAATCAAACCGGACATGCAGGCGTTTTCCAGCACAATAAGTCAGAAAAGTGAAATAAATTTAGGCACTTACCCCGCAGCGCTGCGGTGCGCGGGACCGTGTATGGTACTCGCCACCCAAACTTTGTCAAGCCCCCCGCAGCGAACGCGGCGGGTGCCGTCGAGCGCAAAAGATACATAATATTAGGACAATAAGTTAGTTCGTCGCCGCCTGGGGGGCTTGACACAATCTGCAATGTGCCGCGTTTCTGTCAACCGTTCGGCAGCTGCGACCGATTGGACATTTTGCTTGCGAATACCTAAACTCTCGCGCCGCTTGCAACACTTGCAGCCAGCCAAGCCGCCCGATCACCAAACAGGGTTGACCACACGCATGATGAGTTTGAGCCCCCTCAAAGCCTCTCTGAATCGCTGGCAGTTACTTGTTACGACAGTCATTTTGTCAGCGCTGCTGTTGCCTGCCTTGGGGCGCTCCGGTCTGCTCGATCCGTGGGAAATGGATCGCGCCGCTGTCGGTCGCCACATGGCTGCGCCGCCGCGGGTCGTGATCGTTGAAGCCGGCACAGGCACGCTGCTGACGCAAATTGAAAAGCAATTGCCGGGCCAATTTGTCTTGGCCCACCCATTTGAACAGCGCGATACGACAGCCGTTTCCGCCATGCAGCAAGCCGTCACGCGGGCCACCCGCCAAGTCTCTCACGCGCTTGTGGTCGACGTCGACGCCGTGCTCGGCGAAGCGCGCACAGATGCAGATAAGCGTGTGGAAGTATTGGCAGGACAACTGGCCACCATGGAAAGCGCCAACCGCGGCACGCCGACGTTGCTGCTGAGCAAGAAAACGCCCGCGGAATCGGCAAACCTGCGCAAGAATTTGGCGCTGGGACGAGCCAAGGCGTCGCTGATAGCTTATAAAACTTCAATCTTTGCGGGGCTATTTTCCGACGAACGCGCGGCCGCGTTGCTCGCTTCTGCCTATGCCGCCGACGATGCGATTCTACAGCCCGCCGACGTTGCCGCGGCGCTCAAATTGCGCACGCCGTCGCCGTGGTCGTTGCCAGTGCACATGCGCGATAACCAAAGTGTAACAGCGCCTTGGCTCGACGCCGCCCTGACCGGGCTGAGCCTAAAGATCTTGGGCCCCAGTGAATTTGCCGCGCGGTTTCCCGCCGCGTTGCTGGCGATATTGCTCGGTTTGGTTGTTGTTGTCGCCGCGAGGCGTCTGTGGGGCACGACGGAGGCTTGGCTTGTGCTGCTGGTTTACGCCACTTTGCCCATGACCTTTGGCTTGGGTCGGGTGCTGACCTTTGAAGCGACCGCGCCGCTGGGTATCGCTTTGTGTACGCTGGGTTTGGCCCAAGGCATGCTGCGCCGCGGCTGGCTTTGGTTGGGCTGGTTTGTCTTGGGTTTTGCGATTCTTCTGCTCGGTCGCGGCATGGCGGGCGCTGGTATCGCGTGCGGGATTGCGGGCTTGGCGGTGCTGGCTCTTGGCGCCCAGCCGGCCGCGATCGCGGCCACCGTTTTCGCAGGCGTCGCCACCGCGATCGCCGCGAACCTGGTTTACAACGGCAATCCGGACGACATGTTCTTGCGCAGCCTGCGTTTCACCCAATGGCCCTTTGGCGGCGGTCCGGACATGGTACACCGCGATTTTGCGTGGTTTGTCGGCCAAGCAGGCTTCGGCCTGTTTCCTTGGGGGGCGCCGTTTGTCGTTGGCCTCGCGCGCCTTCTAGGCACACCCAATACGGAGGAAGCCTCCGATTTTACAGAACAACATGCGATTGCGCAACGCGTTTCAGCTGTGCTGCTCATCGGCGTGTTGGTGCCATTTTGCATCGACGCGCTGCTGATCAAGAAATACAACCATTTTGTCATTCCCGCCGCACCGCTCGCCGCCATCGTCACGGGGGTGATGCTGGCCGATCTGCTGCGCGGCAAGCTCAAAGGCCGTGTTTTAGCTGTGTTTATCGCACTTGCCACTTTGCTTTTGCACCGCGAAATCGGCAAAGGCGCCGACGCCGTGACGCGCTTTATCGCCTTTGATCCGCCGATTGGCGGCACCGATTTTCCATGGCCTGCCGACCTGCTGATGCCGCGATCGCTGCGCGCCGTCGCGCTTTTATCGGTCCTGGGCTTTGCACTGGGGCGCGCCGAACCGCTTGCGTCTTTGCGCGCCACGATCGCCAAGTTGCGCCAACCGCGCGCGGCGGCTTGGGCGCTGGGCCTGGTCGGCGTGGCTTGGATATTGGACAGCCTGATTTCGCTCGGCACAAAGCTGGATGTTCTGCTGAAATCAAACGCAATTACTAGCGGTTATAACTACGACCGCATTTGGGTTGAACTGCAGGGCCGCCGCCCAGAAGTGCTCGCCGGGGCAATCGTGTTTGCGCTGACGTTGGCCATGGCCGCTGCGGCGACGCTTACGCCCCGCGGTCAAATGAGCCAGCATTTTCTGCTGCGCTTGCCGCTGACAATCAGCCGCGGTTTTAGCGCCTTGCCGGTGGCAATCGCGGCCGTTGCAGTCGGTGCTGCGACCGTTTTGTTCGCAGGCTTGGCCAAGTATGCCGAACTTCATGCTGGCGATTGGGCCGGCGCTTTGGGCGCTGGCTTGGGCAACGCGGCGTTTTACGTGCCGTTGCTGGCGGCGATTGTCGCTTTGATTGGGCGCAATGGGCTGCAGCGATTTGCCGCTGCCGACGACAACTTGCTTGCGCCTCTGGCGCGCGGGTTGGCGACGCGGGCGCCGTTGATCGTCGGATTGCTCGCGCTGGCTGCGGTCGCGGGCTTGGGCATCGGCGCCAGTCAGGCCGCAGGTACTTGGAGTTACGCATACTTGGCAGGCATTTGGCTGTGGTCGTTGGCCTCGATGCTGGCCGTTTGGGCCGTGGCGCAAGAAGATGCCGGTGCTTACGGTTGGCCGCTGCTCGTGATCGGCAAAATCGTTGCTGGGCCGGTGTTCATGGTCTTTGCCCAACGCTATGTCCAGGAAGTGCAACCGTTGGGCGATGCGCTCAAATACCTCGCCCACGTCGTGCTGACGGCCCCGGACAGCGGTCTGCTGATCGGCGTTGCGGCGGCCTTGCTTGTCAACCGTTTGGCTTTGCGGCTTCGCTTGCTCGACCGCTTGATGACCCTGCTTGTCAATGGCATCGGCAAATTGGAGCAGCCTCGGTTTGCGGCAACCGCTCTGGGGTTTGCTGCCTTTGTTTTTTCAGCGGGTTATGCGTATTCGCTGTTGCCGGCTCTGTCGGTGCACTACTCGCAAAAGCATTTGCTGGTCAAAATCGCCGATGCTGGCGGCGCAGGCAAAGACCAGACTGGCACACCGCGTACGTTTACCCACGGATCGGCCAAGTCCGCCAACGACAACAATTTTTATACGGCCACCATGCCGCTGATTGAAGATCGGCAGGCCGTGCTCAACCTGCTCGCGGCGCGCAATGTCGCCACACGCATCACCGACAACAGTGAAGGCGGCCTCGCCCGCACCATCGTGCTGCCCGGCTTCTCCAGCGCTGTGGATGCCAACAAAGACGGCAAACGCGATCAAAACGCGTGGTTTGGCGTGGCAACCAAAGCGGATGGACTGGAAATTGGCGTGACCGGCGCCAAGTGGACGCCGCACGCTTGGCAAGGGGCGACGTTGTATCCGCCCACCGGTGATGCAGTTCAAGTATTAGATAATACAGCGGATAGTTTGACGGTCGCCGCAAAAGTAGATCTCACCACCGATGATCCGACCAAGGGGGCATTTGCGTTGGACAAGTGGGCCAACGGCCCAGCTGAACATGAGAAATTTGCGGCACCAGAAGGCAGTTCGCGCTTTGTCGTGGTGCCCAAGGACGGCTTTTCTGAATTGAATCATGCCTATCGTCAGGCTTTTGCTGGGCAGCATATTGCGGTGCTGGATGCGGCGTCCTCGCGTTTGGTGCTGGCGACCAATCGCTTGCCGCCGGGCGCGGCGGACCAAAATTGGGTGCGCAAGGCGATCTTAAGCCAGGATGAATTTGACAAGCTCACTGGCGTGAAAAAGATGGCAGCGAATTTTGACAATCAAATCGCGCTGATCGGTTACAAGCTGGCGGAGCCGTCGGTCGCGCGCTCGCAAAAATACAAGCTGACGCTGTATTGGAAAGTGCTCAAGCAAGTGCCGACCTCGTGGAAATTGTTCATGCATCCGCATCCGCTGAACTTGGATCGCTGGCCGCTGACCGATCCCGATCCGTCTGAGGAAGAAGGCAGCAAACCTTGCGGCGGCTGCTTCCAGACCAATCACTGGATGGTCGGCGATATTATTGCAGATTCTTTCGAACAGGAAGTGCCGCTGGGCACCCAATCCGGCCCGAATGAGATCATTTTGGGCTGGTACAACCCGGGCAGCGACACGCGCATGCCGCTGCTATCCGCCAGCGGTGAAGGTGTGATCAAGCACAACGACAACCGCGTGACGATCGGCCAGTTGCAAGTAAGGTAAATAAAAGGAGGAATCGATGGCTGAAGCGCTGGCGCAGAACTTTTCCGCCGTGGCTTGGGCAGAAATTCACGGGCAACCCGTGGTGCGGCTGTTGGATCAGCGGGCTTTGCCATCCAAAACCGTGTATTTGGACTGCGTTCAACCCGATCAGGTGGCCATTGCGATCCGCACGTTAGGTGTACGCGGGGCGCCTGCGATCGGCATTGCCGCGGCGTATGGCGTGGCTCAATCGATGGTCATCGCTGCACAATCGCCGTTGCATGCTGAGAGTTATGAAGTCCTGTTTGACGAAGTGTGCAAACGGTTTGCGGCAACCCGACCCACAGCCGTGAACCTGTTTTGGGCCATCGATCGTATGCGCCGGCGCAACCACGAGCAACGCGCGCTGGCGGTTGGCGTGCGCGCGCAAGGGCTTGTGGCCGAAGCCCAAAAAATCCACGCCCAGGATATTGAGATGTGTTTGGCCATCGGCCGGCACGGCGCCGCGCTGATGCCCGACGAAGGCGGCGTAATTACCCATTGCAATACAGGCGGTTTGGCCACCGGTGGCCATGGCACGGCCCTTGGCGTCATCCGCACAGCCTTGGCTGCGGGCAAGAAATTGCACGTTTGGATCGATGAAACGCGTCCGCTGCTGCAAGGTGCGCGGCTAACTGCTTGGGAATGTGCGCAAGATGGCATTGAAGCGACCCTGATCACCGACAACATGGCAGCGCACGTGTTAAAACTGGGCAAAGTCAAAGCGGCGATCACCGGTGCCGACCGGGTGGCCGCCAACGGCGACTCGGCGAATAAAATTGGCACCTATGGGCTGGCAATCCTGTGCAAATACCATAACATCCCGTTTTACATCGCTGCGCCGACCTCAACGGTCGACTTGCATTGTCCGCACGGCGATGCCATTGTCATTGAAGAACGCGATGCCCGTGAAGTCACCTGTTTTGGCGACGTGCAATGGGCACCCAACGATTTTGCCGTGTTTAATCCAGCCTTTGACGTTGTGCCGGCCGCGCTGATCGCCGGCATTGTCACGGAGATGGGTGTTGCGCGGCCGCCTTTTGCTGACGATTTGGCCCGTTTTGTCGCCAATGCCCAGCCCATCGATCCGTAGGAATCATCATTTATGCTCAGCACTTTGGCCTCCGGGCTGACGACGTACATTCAAGCGTCCCACGGCTGCCCCGTCGCAGCTTTCCAAGTCTGGATTCGTTCAGGCGGTTTTGACGAAATCGACGGCGAACGCGGTCTGGCGCACTTGCACGAACACATGCTGTTCAAGGGCACGCCTACGCGAAAAGTTGGTGAAATTGCAGGGAACGTCGAAGCCGCCGGCGGCCAAATCAACGCTTGGACTTCCAGCGATCAAACGTGTTTTCACGTCGTGATGCCCGCGCACAGTTGGCGCGCCGGTCTGGATGTCTTGGCCGACATCGTTTGTCATTCCTTATTTGATGCCGAAGAGTTGCGCCGCGAAATCGAAGTCGTCGTCGAAGAAATCAAACGAAGCGAGGACAGCCCGAGCAACGTCGCGTACAAACGCTTGTTTCAAATGGCCTATCCCGGTCATCCGTACGCCTTGCCGGTGCTCGGAACGGCTGAAAGTGTGCGCGAAATGACGTCCGAAAAAATGCGGGCGTTTTACAAAAAGCATTATGTCGCGCCCAACGCCGCGGTCATTGCGGTGGGCGATTTCAATGCGGCTGAAGTGCAAGCCGCGATTGCCCAAGCCTTTATCGATTTGCCGACAACGCCAGCGTTGCCCAAGCCGCGCGCGCTCAAACCGACCTCGCAGCCGCGCGCCGACGTCTTGGCCGCGACTTTTTCTGAAACGCGCATCATTTACGCGTGGCCGATTCCGCCGTTGGAGCATCCGGACGTGCCGACGCTGGACGTGTTGGCGTTGGCTTTGGGCCAGGGCGATTCCTCGCGCTTGGTCAAGATCGTCCAACGCGAAGGGCATTTGGTTAATGATATCGGGACTTCTGCCTACACCCCGATGCACGAAGGCCTGTTTACCCTGACGCTACACACCAGCGCCGAACGCTTGGCGCCGGCGCGATTGGCCAGCTTGGAAGTGGTGCGTCAAGTCTGTGAAGATGGCATTCGTCAAGCGGAATTGGACAAGGCCATCAGCAATATGCTGGCCGACGCGACATACAAGCTGGAAAGTGTGCAGGGCTTGGCCCATGCGGCCGGTTATTTCAGCGCGGCAACCGGCGATCCTCACTGGGATCGCATTTATAATCAGCGTATTGCAGCGGTGACGCTGGCCGATGTGTTGCGCGTAGCCAAACAGTACCTGCGCGCCGACAGCGTGCAAATTGTGCTCCTGCCCGGCCAAGATTTTACCGATGTGCCGACAGCTGAAACACTTTTGGCTGAAACGCAGCAAGTGCTCGCCAAGCCGGTCGCTGTGCATTTGGCGCTGCATGAACCCGATGTCCTAGATGGCATTGAGCGAGTCGTATTGCCCAGCGGCGATGTGCTTTTGGTCCAGCCCGATGCGAGCGTGCCGGTCATCGGTCTACGCGTGGCGACCTTGGGCGGCGTGCGCGACGAAGACGCTTTGAGCAGCGGCCGCGGCCACTTGCTGGCGGCCATGCTGACGCGCGGCACGGCGCGCAAGTCGGCTGACGATATTGCTCAACAAATTGAAAGCCTTGCCGCTGGAGTCGGCGGCCTGAGCGGCAAACATTCCCTGGGTGTGCAGGCGGTCACGCTCAAGAAAACCAGCGATGCTGTGTTGGATTTGCTGTTCGATTGTCTGTTTGACGCCGATTTGCCGACGGCAGATTTGACGCAAGAGCGCAATTCGCAACTGGAAGATATTCGCCACCAAGCGGATTCGCCCGCACGGGTGGCTTTGCGCGCGATGTCTGCCGCGCTGCACGGTCAGCATCCGTATGGCCGCGATATGTTGGGTGATGAGCAGAGTTTGGCCGGTTTGCAGCGCGAAGATTTGCACCGCTACCTGCGGGGCACGCTTGCGCCCGGCCGCCTGATTTACGCGGCGGCGGGCGACGTGGACCCGTACACGCTCGCGCGTGCCATTGAGGCGCGGACACCCACCGATCGCGTGGCCGATACCCTGCCACAACTGCCTAAACTGCAACCCCTAACCGGCAAGATCGAACTGCGTCCGACGTCGCAAAAGCAACAGACCCACATCGCGATTGGCTTCTTAGCCGCGACGTTGAAGATGCCAGAACGCTATGCATTGCAAGTGCTTGCGACGATCCTTGGCGGCCAGTCCGGCCGTCTGTTTATGGAACTCCGCGATCGCCAGTCGTTGGCTTACACCGTCAGCGCCATGAACGTCGATGGCTTGGATGCAGGGCATTTCGCTTTGTACATTGGCACTTCGCCGGATAAAGTCGAGCAGGCCCTCGCCGGTCTATGGCAGCAAGTCGATCACCTGTTGCAAAAGCCTGTGGCAGTCCAGGAACTTGAGCGTGCAAAACAAAGTCTCGCCGGTGGTCATGCGATCGGCCTGCAGCGCCGCAACGCGCGCGCGGGCACGATTTGTATGCACGAAGTCTGCGGCCTCGGCCGCGACGCCTATCGCGGTGAATTGCAAGCGCTTTTGGCGGTTAGCGTGGAAGATGTGCTCAATACCTCGCGGCGGTTTTTGGACAAGGATCACTGCGTGGAAGTGGTGCTCCGCTGAGGTTTTGCCCTGAGCGGTCCAGCTTTCATTTGGATTTTGCTTGGCATTGCTGACCTTCAGGTCGATTACCCGACTGCGTCGCGGTGCTAACATTATGCTGCGCATGGCTTTTGCCTCCGGCAGTTTGGGCGCCTTGTGGCCCGGCTTGCATTTGCAAAGGCTTGATTTGTGCCTCACGGCGCGCGGTTGTAACACATTGTTATCTTGGTCAGGTTCCGCCTGACGGCGGGCAAGGGTGCCAAGCGCGGCACCCCTGCACCCCCGCGCTTTTGCTCGTATTTCCCCATTTTTCTCCCGCCGCACTAACCGCTGCATTGTCGCGCGGCGACAATGGGTTCTGTCGCAGGCGGCGGACAGAGATCAGATGGGCCCGCGATAAGTGCACGTGCCTCCGCGCTATGCCAGCAAAACCTGCACCGTGCGGCCCGCGGGCGACGTCGTTTCGCTACAAATCCCAAGCTCTTCAAACGGCGGTGCAGCATCGCGGGTGTCAAACACGATCAGCGTCCCTGTACTTAAACCCAGCTTTTCACAATAAGTATCCAGCTGTTTCAAGCCCTGCGCCGTCGGATCGCCTTGACCCTGTCTCCAAACTTTCACTTCAATCGCAAAACGCTCTTGGCGTATCGGCACACCGCTTTTATCGCGCTCCAAATGCCAGCGGATCAACAAATCCAGCCGCTTGCTGCCCAAACCATATTCGCGTTCGATCCAACCGGCGCCGTTGACGATGCGCTGCAAAAAGGCCATCAAAACAATCTGATGCGCCGCCTCCGGCCACACCTGACCCTTGACCATCCACTCGCCGTGTTGGTGCCAAAAATCGACAAATTCCAGCAGCAGTCCGCTGAGATTCAAGCGGCCGTCTTATAGCGCCCAGCGACTTTCAGACGAGCCCACGCGCATGCGCAGCATCGCGGGCTCCGTGAGTTCACGTGGCAGCACTTCGCGGTACATCGGATTTGCGATCATCAGATTCTCCCGCGGCTTTTTGACGATGAGGCCGAGATCGGTACAGTAATCCACGTCGCGCTGGGGCAAATCAAAAGGCAATTCCTCGCCAGTCAAAATCGGCTCGATTACCGCCCGTACGCGCGGCTCATTAAGCTTGTCCGCCAGGCTGTCCAAGTGAGTTCTGCGTTGCAAAATCAACTGTTCCTTGGCATAATCGACATGCTCCGCCGTCAAGGTGTCCTTAATTTTCTGGGTCGTTACCAACTCATACGCCAGCGCGTTGACCAGCCACGGTTGGCCTTGGGTGTAATAAAACGCCCGTTCTACCGCCGCGTCGGTAAAAATCTGGCCGGTTTCATCGGTATGTTGGCGATACAATTGGCCAACTTCTTCCTGAGTAAAAGACCTCAAAGTCAGCGAAGCAACCGACACATTGAACGGCGACTGGGTGCCCAAATGCGGCGAACGGCCAGAAGCTACTTTGTAATCCCGAACATCGCGCAGCCCGATCAGGGCGACCGTCGAGGGCGCGGCCTTCGGCCGGGCGTCGTAGATGGACCGCAACTGGCGCAACACGGAAATGAGCGCGTCATCCTGCAACGCATCGATTTCATCCAGTAAAAGCACCACAGGAAAAGGGCACACACTGCACCATTGATCCAACCAATCCGCGAGCGCGCTCGCAGACGATTCTGGTGGCGGCGGTGGCCGCAGCGTTTCGGGCAGCGTGTTTCGCGCGCTGAGCTTGATGCCCGCCATCACGGCCGCGACGGCCAGCAAAGGCTGCTTGCCAAAGGGCGCGCCGTTTTCACAAGTGGCTTTGACTGCAGCGTATTTTCCAGTCGCCGTCAGTTCCGCCGCCAAAGTTATCATGGCCGTGGTCTTGCCCGACTGGCGCGGCGCGTGCAGCACAAACCAAGCTTTGCTTTCAATAAGTTGGTTCACGCTCGGCAGCCGGTCCATGGTCGGTAGCATGTAATTGTCTTCAGGTCGACTCGGCCCGGCGGTGTTGAACCAGCGCATTTTGCTCACCTCCCTCGGTTTCACCGGTACGCGGTGAGATTAGCACGGATGTGCTTGGTTGCGAAGCGTTGCGCCTAGCGGCGCGGCTTCCATTTGCAAAGGCTTGATTTGCGCCAAACGGCGCTCGGTTGTAACATATTGTTATCTTTAGATTGGTTTCGCCTATCGGCGAGCAGGGGGCGGCTTCGCGCGGCCGCCCCTTGCACCCCCCGCGCGCTTTTACCATTAAATTCAAGCTTTTCTCCCGCCGCACTAACCGTTGCATTTGCGCGCCGCGCAAATGGATCCTGACGCAGGCAGCGGACGGGGATCAGATAGGGCCGCGATAGGTGCACGTGAGCCGCGAACCACGGGGAAGCGGTGGATGAATGGGCGCGGATTCAAGGTTATGTTTGATGATTCTTACCCAATCTGCAATTTTTAGCTCCCGCGCGTTCCGCGCAGTTTGTGATTTTGTTTTGGTGGGCGGGCGGCACGGATTAGCGGGTCCATCGCCAGTGGACAAATCGACCGCCGTTTGGTAAAAGGACAAGAAGTCGTGCGCTTGCGACCAAAGTCAAAGATGCCAACGTTCGCAGAACTTGTCGCCGACGCGCTTCTGGCCGACCCCGCACTGTTGCAAACCGCGCAGGCGACCAACACCCATTGGCGGCAACTCGGTGCGCACGCTGATAAATGGTTCGATTGCTGGGACGTGTTGTTGGCGGATGCGCGCGTGTCGGCGCAAGGCATGGCGCGGCTGCAACACGTGTTGCGCGGCTGTGATGGCGACAGCCAGCGCTTGCGCGAGTTCGCGCCGCTTGCGGGCCTGCTACCGCGCGAAGTGCGGCGCAAAGCGAGGGATTTGTGCGGCTACCGGCACTGATTCACGTCATTGACGCCGTGCGCGCGCTGACCGCCTGCGAGCAAATAACGGTCGCTGGATCCGCAGCGCTCTTGGCCTGTGATCCGGCGCTGGGCGATGCCGATGGGCCTCTGGAATTGACCCGCGATGCCGATCTCTTGATTGTGCCATCTGACGCGCAGATGGCTGCTATTGTTCACGAAGCGTTGGGCGAAGGCAGCCTATTTGACGCGCGTTTCGGCTACTACGTCGATTTGCTGCAACCGCACGTCAGCCAAACTTTTGCGCTGGGTTGGCAGCAGCGAACGCGTGCCCTGGCGGGCGCAAATGCGCTGGCGGCCGAGGACATCGCCGCTGTGAAGTTGCGTGTCGGTCGCGATAAAGATCTCAAACTTGTTGCGCAATTGCTGCAACGCGGCTTGGTTCAGACAGCGCAATTGGTAGAACTGGTCATGACGATGAACCTCGCGGAACGCGACCAGCGGGCCGCGCTGCGCCGCCTGAGCGGATTGACTACGACTACGATGAAGCGTTAGCGCCAACCGCCAAAAAGCACGCGCTTATTTTACAGAAATCATCTAATGTTACTTGCTCAGCAGCACATCACCAGCACCGGGCGCGCCCCACCAAGTGCCACACGTAATTTCTGCCGGCGATCGGGTACCGGCAATGGGTGCTGACTTATCCGTTTCGTCTGCGCTATCGCCTGGCCTGGGATCAATCGCTGCGGGCGGCGGTGCTGACCATTTTCACTAGCGAGATCCCAAAGTTCTACGTGCGCAAACTCGAAGTGGCCGACGCCAAAGCCGACGGTATTTCGGTGTTGCACCGGTTTGACAGCGCGCTCAAAATCGACCCGCACCACCACATTCTGTTTGGCGATGGCGTTTGGACCCGGCAAGGCGAACAAAAACCGCAATTTCACGAATTGGCCAAACTGGATCCGGACGATGTCCCTGAAGTGCCGGAGGCGATCGTGGCGCGTAGCCATCGGCCGCTGCAACGGCGCAAGCTGCTATATCTGCTGGGTGACTTCTATGACGAGGAGAGCCACGAGCCGCCGTCCGATGAATTCGCCGCGGAGCAACCGGCGCTGGCGGCGGCTTTGAAAGCGTCGCTGTTCGACCAAACGTTGTGGGGGCCGGAAAAAAAACCCAGGCGCGAGAAGGGCAACGCGCCCGGCGTGGTCCACCTGCGCTCACGCAACTGCGCGGACTTGTGCCAGTTCAGCCTGCATGCAAATACCCGCGTCGGTGCGTGCAACCGCACCGGCCTGGAGAAGATGGTCCGCTATTTATGCCGCCCGGCGATCTCCGCGGATCGCGTGGAACTGCTGGACGGCGGCAATACGGTGCGCCTGGGGGGACAGGTATTAACAATTTCCTTTGAAGAAACCCACTTGATGCGGATCGTGTATTATCAAAATAAATTGAATGGTTAACTCGGATTGTTCCCGATTTCGGTACCCCAAAGTCGCAACTGCGTGCGGAAAACGCTGGCTCCATTCGGGTCCGTCGCAGCAAATTTGCCCCGACGGACCGACAAATTGCCAAATTGGGGCGCGCCGATTCAATTTCGCGAATCGATGCCATTTGTCGGCGCCCGAATCCGGCACCAAACGGCCGCGCCACCCCGATACATGTCGCGCAAACCATCGAATTTATATCTGAATACTTGATGCGGATCGAGTGGGAGAAACTGTTAATACCTGTCCCCGCTCACCGTGGCGCGATGGCACTCCGTGGCTGAAATTGTCGGGTCCGGATTTTGTCCGGCGGATGGTGGCATTGGTGCCGGCCCCGAAGCGGGCTTTGCTGCATTACCACGGGGTTTTCGCGCCGGCCTGCCAGTGGCGGCGCGCCATCGTCCTGCACACGGCGCGTCCGCGCACGCCCGCGTTGCCCAAGACCGAGGCGCCCGCAACCGAATGCGGGCACGCGCCCAAACCGGCGACCGACCGGGTAACGCCCGACCGCATGAGCTGGGCCGAAATTCACAAGCGTGTGTTCTTATGGGACGTCCTTGAGTGCGACCATTGCGGCGGCCGGCGCAAAATCATCGCGACCATTCCGCACGGCGCCATCGCTCAAAAGATCTTGACCCACCTGAAACTGCCGCTGACGGCAGAAGGTTTCGCGGCGATCCGCGCTCCGCCGTGGGAAGATTTCGGCTGGGCCTACCCGACCAACTTCGCGGGCGAAGAGGCTTTTGTGCCGTCGCCCGACGACGACTGGCCCATGGACCCGGCCGATCCGAGCTACGATGACGCGGACGCCGCCGCGTGAGGTAGTTTTTCGTCAGACAGCGAGCGTGCAACCATGCGGTCCAATGCAGTTTTGGGCCGTTGATGCACCGCTTTTCGCGCAGCACGGAAAAACGGCTTAACCGACTCGGCCCTGGAGCGCAAAATGGGCGCTTGGAGGTGTTGCTTGGCAATTTTCGCGGGGAAAAAGGCCAGCGATGCGGGGGCGAGGGGGCTTTGGGGTTCCTATGCACTCAACACTGCCAAAATCAAGAACTTCTGCAACATCAGTCGATGCGCCTGCGCCTCGCGCGCAGGCGCATCGTGCACACCCGCGCGCGATTGCGCAAGGGGAATCTGCGGTTGCGGCGAATCCCTTGACCTAGCAGGCACGGACGCGTAGGATGAGTTCGTCGCAGTTTGCGACGGAGCACGGCCATGCAAGCTATTGAAATTACAGCCACAATCGCAAACGACCAAATGTTGACGCTGGACCGCCCTCTGCCCAAAGGTGCCCGCGGTCGCGTGCGACTTGTTGTATTGTTTGATGAATCTCTCCAAACCGACGACGACGAAATGACTTGGCTTCGCGCAGCCGCCAAATCGAGTGCTTTTGCCTTCCTGCGAGATCCAAGCGAGGATCTGTACTCATCCGCCGACGGCGAGGCCATCGGCAATGCGCTATAAATTCGTGCTGTTGCCTTTCCCGTTTGATGATCTCGCTGCGACCAAAGTTCGGCCGGCGCTTTGCTTAACTAACGCCGTCGGACCACACCGCCATGTGGTCGTTGCGTTCGTGACCAGCCGCCTCGACGGTCCGCACGATGTCGATACGGACATGGTTTTTTCAGATTCCGATCTGGGTTTTGTGTTGACGGGGCTGCGGGTTTCTTCGCGGCTGCGCGTGCATCGGCTGCTGACGGTGGCGCAGAGCGTTCTGCTGCGTAGCTTGGGGCATCTGCCGCCGGAGCGCGAGGCGGAGCTGGTTAAAAAGCCTCAGAAATTGTTTGCAATAACGTAGCAGCGACGGCTCCGCAGCTTGCGCTACAAACACACGCCGCCTTTGCAGGTTTTTCCGCCCCCGCAAGCGCTGCCGTCGGCTAAGTTGCTGTGCTGGTAGCCGAGTTTGGCGTCGCAAAGGTCGGCGGTGCAGGGTTTGGCGTCGTCGCAGTCGGCGGGTTCCTTGTTGAAGCAAGTGCCGGATTCTGCGCAGGATGCGTGGCCCCAGGGGTCGGTGCGGAGGAGGTAGAAGTCGTCGTCATCCACGTATTTCTTAGGCAAAGATCCCGAGTCCACCGGTGCGGGCCAAACTGGCGAAAATTGATGCGATGTTGAACAAGCTGGAAGAGGACAAGCCGGCACCCTGACAGCGGCAATTGCGTGCACCCGGGTGTGCGCAAGTTAAGCTTGGATATTTACGGATGATTTTTGGATTGAGTAGGGGTGGATGCTTATCGTGCCTGAAAAATTGGCCAGCGCTCAGCGAATCGACGGCTCTGAATCCGAACGCGCCGCCACCAGTTGGCGCAATGCCTGGTTGACTGCTTCTGCAGTCGGAAATGCTTTGGCAACATCCGCGTCCAGCGTCACGACATTGGTTCCGGCGGCGTACGCGGCAGCGTACTTGCCACGTTCGCGAAATCGTACTCGGCGCGCATCGGTGGTTCGGTTGCTGGCTTAGACTTCGTGTTCATAGCTTTTTTGTTCCTTTCGATTCGCTGCGGCCTTCGCTGGATCCCCCTCGAATTGCGCAGCTATTTATACTCCATCTTTCCATCACTTGCGCTGGGGGCGCGCGCACTTGCCGCGATCCACCACCAAAATTCAAGATCCTCCGCAGGAAACGCCCCAAACCACATCGCCAACAAATTCGCCAACAAGCGATAAGCCCCCGGGGCCCCCCCGCCGGCAACTGACGGAAAAACGCCAAGCCGGTGTAAATAAACGTACCTTTGGCATACTTTAGGCGTACATGGACCGCCGGAAATATTTGACTTCGATGAGATCGAACGCCAAGAGGAGTGGGACGATTTCTGCGAAGAACAGATGACGGCCGATTTCGACCAAAGCCAAGAGCTACTGGCAGCTGACGCCGAGGACTGGGCCGCGTAAACGTGGCTGAAAGCGTTCGGCGGATGGCTCGGGGTGAACCAAGTTCACGCTGGGCGGGAGGTCATGCGCTTTTGCGGGCGCTCCACAAAAAATGTCCTTGACGTGCGAGCTCAACCGCGCCAAATTGAGGCGCGCAGCCCGCGGTGGGCCGCGGATCTTGCCGATGATGGCGGTTTTAGGTGGCGAAAATGGCGGTGGACGATGGGCACAGGGCGTTCGCAGCTCCTACTCGTTTCTCAATGGCGTCAATTTTCTCGGCTACACCTATGTAGAAACACCTCCGCGTTCGCGGCCACCCTGATCACGCAACCTTTTGAACCTGCACATCATATCCAAGCTCCTTGATTCGGTTCTGCAGCCGCTTGACGGTCTTGGCCTCGTCGCGCTTGGCGAAATAGTCCACGCCCAAATC